>NZ_JAXIXE010000013.1:0-23166 GCF_036305205.1 Megasphaera massiliensis | reverse complement strand
GGTTGATTGTATAATGAATTCGGACATATAAAAAAAGACATAAACGGAGATCTCTGTTATGATAGATTCACCACAAAACACCATTAGGAGGTCTCCGCCATGTCTCATGTCCATTCTACCATATCTAAACGCTCTTTTAAACACCTTACGCCCACCCAGCGAGGACAAATTCAAGCTCTATTGGAACAAAAAGTCGCTAAAACTCAAATCGCCCAGCAATTGGGAATCGCCCGCTCCACCCTCTATTATGAAATCAAACGAGGTACTGCAGAACAAGTTAATTCATACGGTAAAACATACTATCGCTACTTTGCCGATACGGGGCAGTTAGTGTATGAACAGCGGCGCAAACATTCCCGCCATCCTTTTAAAGCAGCGCTCGTCCAACCCTTTCTCCAATATGTGACAGAGCAAATCAAAAAGCATCACCTGTCCCCGGATGCAGCTCGAGGAAGAGCGATCCGAAACAAGCTGTTTCCTCACGTCGTCTCGACTAAAACGCTGTACAACTATATCAATCTGCAATTAATTCCGGTTAAGAATATAGACTTGCCGTTACGGGTACGACTTCGCACCACTCGACACCAGGTCCGTCAACATCGCCGGCTTATAGGCAGCAGTATCGAGCTGCGAAGCGACTCCGTGAATGCCCGCAAGGAGTTTGGACACTGGGAAATCGATACCATCGTAAATGCCCGGAACCAAGGTCCGGCCCTGTTAGTGTTGGACGAACGAATGACCCGAAAACGGCATATCGTAAAAATCGCAAGTAAGACAGCCGCTGCGGTAAAGCAGGGACTGCAGCAGGTACTGGCCCTGTATCCCAAGACAGAACAGCCTCTGTTTAAATCCATTACATCGGATAATGGCAGCGAATTTGCTCAATTGGCAACCGACTTCCCAGACATCCAATGCTATTATGCACACCCATATTCGTCTTTCGAACGAGGGACCAATGAAAAGCAGAACAGTCTTGTCCGACGGTTTATCCCCCAAGGAAGCGATTTAGCGAAAGTGTCTTCTCAAACCATTGCGATGATTGAACGCTGGATCAATGAACTGCCTCGAAAAATCTTTGCTTACGAAGATGCTGAATCTAAATTTCAGGCCGAATTGTCTCGAGTGTCCTAATTGGTATTGCAATTAACCCTTTTTTACAAAATTTACATCACTTGGCATCGGCAAATTGTTCAGTCATGCTCTCTAAGTTCTTTTGCTTGCTTTCCATGCCCAGGCCCATGACGACGACGGCAATGGCGATGAAGACGAAGGCAAACATATAGAAGACACCACCGAAATCAAAGTGCTGCCCCAAGAGCACACCGACCATGACCGGGGCCGCCATGCCGCCAAAGCGTCCAAACCCGGCAGCCCAGCCGCTTCCGAGAGCCCGAATGGCCGTCGGATACTGTTCCGGCGTATAGGTATAGAGCACGCCCCAGGCACCGAGGTTAAAGAAGGACATGACAGCGCCCCAGATCATGAGCATCGAAGCCGTCGAAGCGTGGCCGAAGAAATAGCTGGCAACGCCGCTGAATAAGAGGAACGACGACAAGGTATACTTGCGCCCGATTTTGTCGACCAGCCAGGCGGCACAGTAATAGCCCGGAAGCTGGGCCAAGGTCATGACCAGGACGTATTCAAAGGTCTTGACGACCGTGAATCCCTGCTGGAAAACGAGGGACGGCAACCACATGAAAATACCGTAGTAGCTGAAGTTAATGCCGAACCAAACCAGCCACAGCATGACCGTCCGTGAGATAAAGGGCTTTTTCCACAATTCATGGAACGAAGCCTTGGTTACAGTCGGCATCCGTTCATCGGCATCGGAAAAAGGTGCGACGGGCACATGCAGCGTTTTTTCGATGGAAACGACGATATTCCGCGCTTCCGCTACGCGGCCGTGAGCCAGGAGATAACGGACCGATTCCGGCATATGAAGGCGAATGAGGCAGACATACAGCGCCGGCAGGGCACCGATCAAGAAAGCCATGCGCCAGCCATAGACGGGAATGAAGAAATAGGCGATGCAGGCAGCGGCAATCCAGCCGAGGCCCCAAAAGCTTTCCAAGAGGACGATGAACCGGCCGCGCACCCGCGACGGAGCATATTCAGAGACCAACGTCGCCGCCACGGGCAATTCCCCGCCAAGGCCGAAGCCTACGAGAAAGCGAAAAATGAGCAGCGATTCATAACTCCAGGATAATGCACAGAAAGCCGAAGCAATGCTATAAATCAATACCGTAATCGTAAAGACTTTCTTGCGGCCCATGCGGTCGGCAGCCGTACCGGATACGACGGCGCCAAGGGCCATACCGATGAGTCCGATGCTGCCGATGAGGCCCATCTGCCCCGGGGCCAATCCCCATTCTTTAGCAAGGACGGGCAGGATAAAGGCGATGAGCCCTGTATCCATGGAATCAAAAAGCCAGCCCAAACCGGTGACCAAGAGTAGTTTATAGTGGAACCTGCCTACAGGCAGGGCTTCCAACCGGTCTAACAACATGAGATGTTTCCTCCTATCTGTACAACTGTCATGACACATAATTTGACATGACATCATTGTAGCATATGGAAGGAAAAAGTCAATCGCCGTATAAGACCTTTAAGTCATGCAAAGCCTTATGAATAGCATCGAGTTCTTCTTCCGTCTTGGCTTCGACCAAATGCGTATGAATGCCGCCGCTGATGGTGCTCAGCAATTCGGCCTTAGAGTCTTTCATCCGCTTGATGTACTGCTGGACGTCGCGGCGAGAATGAAGATTCAAGGTCCCTTCCAAATTGCCGTAGACCTCGTGTTCGACGACGACGTTGTGGACGATGCCCCCGTTGTCAACGATGGCTTCGAGCTCGGCTTCCATCAAATCCATACCGTGGCAGCAGACGAAGACCCGCGTACAGCCCTTCTTTAACGGTGTAACCAGCTGATAGCCCCGGGGCGTTGAAATGATGCCGACCCCTTGGGCACGCAAAAGGGCGACGTCGCCGACGATGATTTGGCGGCTGACGCTGCAGGCCTTAGCTAAGGCCGTACCGGTAACGGCAGCCGTCGATTCGTGCAGCATCTGAAGGATTTGTTCTCTCCGCTGTGTATTGTCCATGAAAATTCCCTCCTAAATATCTTTATATACCTGCTGTCCCCGTACAGGGATATCGAGCAGCATGGCAATGCCCCTTCCCCACAACAAACCCGTACAGAGTCCCGGTGCAAAGCCCAGTACTTCATTAAAGAACCAGGAGTGCGTAATGAAAGAAAAATGGTAGCCCACGAACTGGAAGGAGGCAAATACGATGCAGATGATCAGATAGGCCGGCATGGCCTTCTTCATCGGCGGGCATTGGAGGCGCCGCCGTTCCCTGCAGTAGGTCAGTTCCGGCAGGCCTTTTTTAACCCACAATCCGATTCCCATGCCTAAGAAAAATCCCATGAGGAAGCAGAGGATCGTTAAAAAAGGATATTCTGAATAGTAGTATAATACAACAGCCGACCAAATGGCAATCAGCCATGCCGGACCGGAGAAATACCACACGCGGCACGTTCGTTTCTTTTTAAAGTAAAAGCCATAGGCAATCATGGCCACAGCCATGCAAAGCTGGGTCCCGGTCAATATATCATAAGCCCCCATCAGCCAAGATGCCTCCTTTCTCCCTATTCAGATGAATGACGGTATGTTATATCTGTATTATACTCGATAAAGATTAAAAATATATTAAAATTTAAAATAAATTGAAAAAAAATCCCCCTTACAGTATGTAAGGAGGATGATTTACTTTCATTTATAAGTTTGAAAAGTCGATAGTCGCAAAGAGGTCATCTAACGTTTCCGCCCGGCGGATCTGAGTCACCGTTCCATCGGCATGAAGGAGGAGTTCGGCCGAGCGAAGCTTGCCGTTGTAATTAAAGCCCATGGAGTGGCCGTGAGCCCCCGTGTCATGGATGACCAGGATGTCGCCGTCTTCGATTTCCGGCAGGCTGCGGTCGACGGCGAATTTATCGCAGTTTTCGCAGAGCGAGCCGACGACGTCATAGACGTGATCCTTGGGAGCGTCTTCCTTGCCCATGACCGACAGGTAGTGGTAGGAGCCGTACATGCCGGGACGCATGAGGTTGGCCATGCTGGCATCGACGCCGATATATTCCTTCCAAATATGTTTGTGATGGATAGCCGTCGTGACCAAGTAGCCGTAAGGACCGGTGATGGCACGGCCGCATTCGAAGGAAAGGCGGCATTTGCCGAGGCCTCTCGGAACCATGATGGCTTCAAAATACTGTTTGATGCCGGCACTCAATTCATCGTAATCGATGAACGATTCTTCCGGACGGTACGGAAGGCCGATGCCGCCGCCAAAATCGAGGAATTCGATATCGATGCCGAGGAGTTCCTGTACTTCCGCAGCCAATTCAAACATCATCTTGGCCGTATGAATGAGGCCCGTTACCTGGAGTTCATTGGATACGACCATGGTGTGCAAGCCGAAGTGGGATACGCCTTTTTCTTTCAGGATGCGGAAGGCGTCGAAAATCTGTTCACGGGTCATACCGTATTTGGCTTCTTCCGGCGTACCGATGATATCGTTGCCGCCCTGAAGGAGGGGGCCCGGATTATAACGGGCGCAAATCCAATCCGGCAAAGGACCGCGCTGTTCCATGAAGTCAATCATGGAAATGTCGTCGAGGTTGATCAAAGCACCGAGTTCCATGGCTCTTTTAAATTCTTCATAAGGCGTGTCATTGGAAGAAAAGACGATATCATGGCCGGTAATGCCAACTTTGTCACATAGTTCCAATTCTGCCATGGAGCTGCAGTCAGCACCGACGCCTTCTTTCTGCAAGAGACGCATGAGATACGGATTCGGTGCAGCCTTAACGGCAAAATACTCTTTGAAATCATGGGCCCAATCAAAAGCCTTTATCAATTTTCGAACGTTATCGACAATGGCTTTTTCATCATAAATATGAAAAGGTGTCGGGTACTTGGCAATGATAGAACGAATCTGTTCTTCATTAAAGGGGACAGTTTTCTTGTTCATCTGATTCAGCTCCAATTTCTTATAATACAGCAAGATGCATAATCTAAACTACAAAACAAACTTGCATTTCATTGTTTCTCTACAATGATTATTATATAATACAAAGAGATAATTTGTGAAATAGATTATTTCAATTCATTCCATTCGATAATCAAATTGCAAGAAAAGGAGGTCCGGCTATGGATACGACGACACTCCGGACATTCATTGCCCTGGCACAAATAAAGAACTTTACGAAAACGGCGCAGCAGCTCTTCGTCGCCCAGTCGACGGTAACCAACCGCATCCGCGACTTGGAGATGGAACTGGGCGTCCCCCTCTTCATCCGCAGCCACAAACAGGTCGACCTGACGGCGTCGGGTCAAAAATTCCTCGATTATGCCCAACGCTTCGTCTCTCTCGAACTGACGGCCCTTCAGGATATCCAGTCCTCGCCGACGTACGCCCAAAAAGTAAACATCGGTACGACCAATACGATTTACGAAAGCCACCTTCAGCGCCGCATCCGCAGCTACTTAAAGAAGCAGAAAGACGTCTCTCTCCATGTCACTATCAGCCATACGGCCGACATGATGCGCCAGCTCCAAGAAGGGACCCTCGACGCCATCTTTTCCTTCAGTGCTATGTTCAAAAGCGGCTTCGTCTGCCAGCCCTACCGGACCGACTCATTGGTCCTGGTCTGTAAGGAATCCGATACCTCGTACGCCAAGGGCATCTATAAGGATGATCTGCAAAAAATCGATTACTTATTCTGTAACTTCGCCCTCCAAGGCGTCGGCCTCTACATACAGGACCTCTTTCCGCGCCATCACCGCTTCCCCTTAGAAATCGACAACAGCACTAAGCTCCCGCAGTACGTCGCCGAAGGCATCGGCTATACCTTTTTGCCGAAAAGCCTCATCGAAGACGACTTAGCCTCCAAGCGGCTGCGGGCCATTCCCCTCCTCGATTTCGAACCGCCAAAGGTCGACAGCTACTACATCACCCGCAGTCCGTCGACGGTACCGGCGGCCTTAGAAGAAGAGCTCTTGGCCGATCGGTCATATCGTTTCCAAGACGACGATGAGCGTCGACATGACGACGATGGAAATGAGGATATATAACGAACTGATGCAGGCCGCCACTTCGATCTTTAACTTCAATTTCGCCGTATAGTAGCAGGCCATGCCGGCAACCGGGGCAAAGACCAGGACCATGAGGACCCGCTTGATGTCCATGGAATAGTCGAGGCCGACATAAATAAAGGCAGCAAAGACGACAGAGATCAATAGGCGCAGACCTACATCCGTATAGATGAGGTGCAGGTATTCCTTCTTTAAGGACAAGCCCAGGGCAACGCCGATCATCAGCATCGACAAGAAGGTATTGGCCGAAGCCGGCACCTTGACCCAGTCAATGACCACTTGGGGCAGAGAGAGGCCCCCCAAAGCCAGGATAAGCATCAGGATGTAGGACAGGACCGGCAGGGATGAAAAGATCGTCTTGGCCAAGATATAAAAGATATTATCCCCTTTTGCCCCACGGACGTAGCGGGCCAGGCCATAACCGCCGCCGAGACACATGAGGGAGTTGCCGGCGTCAAAGATGCAGACGATGAGGACCGCCGCACTGTCGAAGAAATACGATACGAAGGGCAGGGCAAAATTGCCGATATTATAGCCGTTCATATTGAGCATATAAAAGGCCTTTTCGCTTTTCGTCCGCCCGACACCATAGCCAAGGCCGACCATAAGCAGGTTGAAGACGATGGCCAGGAGGCTGATGAAAAGGTAATGCACCTCGAAGTGGATGCCGTTCAGGTTGGCAATGATGACCGACGGCAGGGTTATATTAAAGACAATCGTCGATATGGTATGAAAAGTGCTGCGCCCAAAGAGGCGCAGCTGCTTTAAAATATATCCGCAAAGAATGAACGACACGAGAATGGCCGCTTTTATGATCGTCTGTTCCATCGCTTACGGTTTGACGATGCGATTGGCCGTACGCATCATTTCAACAATGCGGAACATGTTGGTAATAGAGCCGACGGCGACCTTATCGGTCAGGCCATAGTAGTTGAGGCAGGCCCCGCAGGCGTAGACTTCAACGCCTTCTTCTTCAAGATGCTTCAAATCTTCGAGGGACTCGGAATCTTCCGTGACCAGGGATACGCCGCCGTTGTAGCAGATAATCTGCTTGGGCAGTACGTCCTGTTCAGTCAGGGTATAAATAAAAGTCTTCAAGAGGTTCTTGCCGAGCGTATCGTCGCCGAGACCCATGACAGGCGCATTGAGGACGACGATATAATCAGAACCCGATACAGCCGGTGCGTCTTCAACAGGAGCGGCCCCTTCTTTGACCAAAGTGACCGTATAATGGGTATCCGATTCCTTAGTCATCGTATAGGCACAATTCATCTGTTCTGATAAGTTTTTGAGATTTTCCGTTGCGATTTCATTATCGACGGTAATTTCAATGGCATCATGATCCTTCAAAGCCTTATGGGCTTCAATGACCGGTAAAGGGCAGGCTTTGCCCAGTGCATCGATTTTAAACATCCTAATTCCTCCTCAAGGGCTTCTTTCTTCAAGGAAGGAGTCCTTTGTCAAATGAAAAAAGGCTGTTCCATGAAGGCAAAACTCCATGGGACATCCCTTATTTTTATCCTTTTTGCGTTTCCGCAGCTTCTTCGTCTTCTTCCGATTCATCGTCAGAAGATTTCAGGCCGCGCCGGTTCGACGTATGATTCTTCCATACGACCCAGATCGACGTATCGACACAGATGGACGAGTAAGCCCCGCTGATAAAGCCGATGAGCATGACCAGGGAGAAGTTCTTTGTCGATTCGCCGCCGAAGAAATGGAGGGCGCCGCAGGCAAAGAGAACCGTCGACAAGGTGTAGATACTGCGGTGGATACTCTGAGAAATACTGTCATGCGCCAGTTTTTCATAAGAGTCGGTCCGCCGGTGAGTCCGCGTGTTTTCACGGACGCGGTCAAAGATGACGACGGCTTCGTTCATGGAATAGCCAACGACGGTCAAGATGGCCGCTAAGAAGGTGGCGTCGATTTCCAAATGGAAGAAAGAGAAAACGCCTAAGACCATGATCAAATCGTGTACGATGGAAATAAGGGCCGAAATGGCGATCTTATACTCGAAGCGGAAGGAAATATAGGCCGCTAAGGCAATGAAGGCCACAGCCAGGCTGGTAACGGCATTTTTCGTGACTTCCGAGCCGATGACGGCACCGACCGATTCGGTCCGTTTGACTTCGGCACCGCCCAAAGAGGTGCTCAATTTTTCGGACACGGCCTTGGTTTCGTCACTGGACAGGTTGCGCATGCGCAGCATGACGTCTGTCGACGAATCCTGGTCGGTAACGCCGGTCAGCTGGATGACCGTATTGCCCAGGTCCATATTCGATTGATCGATGACCTGACGAACTTCCGAAACACTGACGGCCTTATTGAACTGCATGTCGAGGATGGTACCGCCGGTATAATCGATACCGAAGTTAAATCCATTGATAAAGATAGAAATCAGGCTGGCAAGGACCAGGACAGACGATAAGATGAACCACCACGTGCGATGTTTGATAATATCAAAACTCATTTCTGTCCCCCCTTTTTCAGCATATGTTCAGGCGGTTTACGGTTTAACCCGTAGAACCAGGGATTGGTGATCAATCCCGTATTGATGAACCAGGTCAGGAGCGAACGGCTGACGACGATAGCCGTGAACATGCTGACGACCAGGCCCAAGGCCAAGTTGACGGCAAAGCCCTTGACCGTGCCGCTGCCCATGACGATGAGGACGATGGCAGCGATCATGACCGATACGTTGGCGTCGAGGATGGTATTGAAAGCCCGGCGGAAGCCGGCTTCCATCGACGTTCGCAATGTCTTGCCGACCAAGACTTCTTCTTTAAATCGTTCAAAGATGAGGATGTTGGCATCGACGGCGAAACCCATAGACAGGATAACACCGGCAATCCCCGGCAAGGTCAGCGTCGCATCGAGGTACTTCAAAATACCCAGCAGGATGAGGACGTATACCAAGAGGGCGATATTGGCTACGATACCGGACATACGGTAAATGACGATTAAAAAGACCATAATCAACAGGATGCCGATGGCAAAAGCCTTTTCACTCTTGAGCTTCGAGTCAAGGCCCAGGCTCGGACCAATGGTGCGGACTTCCATGACTTTCAATTTAACAGGCAGGGCGCCCGAACGAAGGAGGATGGCTAAATTCTTGGCATCTTCCAAAGTCTGGCTGCCGGTGATGACGGCCTTGCCGCCCGTAATCGGTTCGTTGACGACGGGGTTGGTCAAGAGTTCGCCGTCGAGGTAGATACCGATTTTATGGCCTACATTCGATGCCGTAAGGTCAGCGAATTTTTTAGCCCCTTCATCGGTAAATTCAATGCCGACGACGTTTTTATGACCCTGGTCGATTTGTTCTTTTGCCGTTTTCAAATCGCTCCCGGTCATCCGCGTCGTTCCGCTTTCATCTTTAAACTCCATGACCGCCGTTTTCCCGATTGTTTCGATGGCTTTTTCCGGATTTTTTTCACCCGGCAGTTCGACGATGATTCGCCGAGCCCCTTCTTTCTGAACAAGCGGTTCGGTCAGGCCCATTTCATTGATACGGCGTTCGACGATGGTGACGGCACGGCTCAAGGAGTCTTCCGTAACCGGTGCATCCGGCGTATCTTCAGCTTCCAAGACGATATGCGTACCGCCCTGTAAGTCCAGGCCCTGTTTAATGGAGTTGGCAAGCGGATTGATCAAAGTAACAAAGGCTGCCACGATGATGATGACGGCCCCAAAAAATTTTATCATGTTACGAGTCCGCAACGATACTCCCCCCTCTGGGTAAATCTATGGTTTTATTGGTGAAGCACGAGATGGCGTTTATCCGTGACGATTTCAGTCATGATGACGTCGTGAGCTTCCATGGGAACTTCCGGAACGATCTGAACGTCCCAAGCTGCAGCAATGGCAGCTGCCTCCCCTTTCCCACTGAGGAAACGGTCGTAATAAGCCGCGCCGTGGCCTAAGCGGCCGCCTTTTTCATCAAAGGCAAGGCCCGGGACCAAGATGACATCGAGGTCAGACGCCGCAATGTGCAGACTGTCCTCGGGCGCCGTGCGGATGCCGTAGGCTCCGACGACAGCCTGTTCCAAACCTTCGAGGCGGGCTGCTTCGATGTCGGTCCGACTGACGCAGACCGGAACGTAGACCTCTTTCCCATCCGCAATGGCCTGTGCCATCAAGGCGTCGAGGCTGACTTCATCAGGCATATTGAGAAAGGCCATGATGCGCCGTGCCCGGGCATAGGCCGGGTGGGCCATAATCCGGGCACAGACAGCCGCACTGGCCGAATTCTTTTCGGCTTCCGTCAAACGATGGAGGCGGTCATACATGGCGCTGCGCAGTTCCTTTTTACTGAGCATCTTTCTGGTTTTCGTCAGCCGGCTGGGCTGCTTCTGCTTTGACGTCATTGTTTGCTTCAACAACTTCCGGCTTTTCGGCCTTCTTGGCAGCCTTCTTGCCTTCACTGCCCTTGCTCAGGACCTGAGCGACAGCTGCGCGGGTAACGCGGATTTCGACCTTATCGGCTACGCGGATAACGAGGTAATCGTCGTGCAAAGACACGATGGTCCCCATGACGCCGCCGACGGTGACGATTTTAGCACCGGGTTTCAGGCTGTCCAGCATTTCCTGCCGTCTCTTCTGCTGTTTCTTCTGCGGCCGCCACAGCAGAAAATAAAAAATGACGACCATGAGGATTATGGGCCAAAAAGCAGTAAGCTGTTCAGTCATATCCATGTCAAACACCTCCATCAATTAAAAAAATATTTTTTATGTGCAAGCGCCTTTACGCGTCTTGATACCTTTTCCAAAAATCCCGGCGGAACTCGCGGAACGTCCCGTCGAAGATCGACTGGCGCATATCCCGCATGAACTGCAGCAGGAAGTAGAGATTGTGAATACTGACCAAGCGGTATGCCAGGAGTTCTTCCGCCTTGAAGAGGTGGCGGATATAGGCCCGCGAATAGTTGCGGCACGTATAACACTGGCAGCCCTCTTCAATGGGATGAAAATCATGAGCATACTTGGCGTTGCGCACGGTCAGCCGCCCTTCATGGGTCATAGCCATGCCGTTGCGGGCCACGCGGGTCGGGAAGACGCAGTCGAACATGTCGACGCCGCGGGCGACGCCTTCAAGAAGACAATCGGGAGTCCCGACGCCCATCAGATAACGGGCCTTGGTCTTGGGCAGGTAGGGCGTTGTATTCTCTAATATATCATACATTATATCCTTAGATTCGCCAACACTCAAGCCGCCGATGCCGTAGCCGTCAAAATCCATGTCGACCAGATCGCGGCAGCTCTGCTGACGAAGATCCTTGTACATCCCGCCCTGAACGATGCCGAAGAGCCCCTGTGTATCGCTGTGATGATGGTCGAGGCAGCGCTTGGCCCAGCGGCTGGTCCGTTCCGTCGAGAGTTTGGTGTATTCATAATCGGACGGATAGGGGATGCATTCGTCAAAGGCCATGGCAATATCGGAATCGAGGGCCATCTGAATGTCCATCGACACTTCCGGCGACAAGAATTTTTTCGAGCCGTCCAAGTGGGAACGGAAGGTGACCCCCTCTTCGGTTATTTTGCGCATCTGACCGAGGCTGAAGACCTGAAAGCCGCCGCTGTCGGTTAAGATGGCCTGCTTCCAGTTCATGAACTTATGAAGTCCCCCCGCTTCTTGAACCAGGTCATGGCCCGGACGGAGGAACAGATGATACGTATTGCTGAGAATGACTTGAGCCCCCATGTCATAGAGCTCTTCCGGCGTCAGCGTCTTGACCGTCGCCTGCGTACCGACAGGCATGAACATGGGCGTCTTGAACGTACCGTGAGGCGTACGCAGGATTCCGGCACGGGCGCCGTCGCATTCGGCCTGTTGTTCGTAGGTAATAACCATAGATTCCTCCCTAATGAATGAACATGGCATCGCCAAAACTGAAGAAACGGTATTTTTCCTTGACCGCCGTTTCATAGGCTTTCAAGATTTTTTCCCGCGTCGACAAGGCACTGATGAGCATGAGCAGTGTCGATTCAGGAAGATGGAAATTGGTGACCAGGGCATCGACGATGTGGAAGGTAAAGCCCGGATAGATGAAGATATTGGTCCAGCCGGAACCGGCCTTCAAGGTCCCCGTCGTACCGGCGCTTTCAAGGGTCCGGATACTGGTCGTACCGACGGCAATGACCCGCCGGCCTTCGGCCTTGGCCTTGTTGATCGTCGCTGCCGCTTCTTCCGTAATGCTGTAAAATTCGCTGTGCATTTCGTGATCTTCAATGTTTTCTTCTTCGACAGGCCGGAAGGTCCCGAGTCCGACGTGGAGGGTGATGAAGACTTCTTCTACGCCCTTATCGCGGATTTTCTGCAGCAAGTCTTCCGTAAAGTGAAGGCCGGCCGTCGGCGCTGCCGCCGAGCCGCGTTCATTGGCATAGACCGTCTGATACTGATTGGGGTCTTCTATCTTTTCGTGGATATACGGCGGAAGGGGCATTTCCCCGATGGAATCGATGATATCGTCGAAATTGCCGTCGTAGGAGAATTTGATGATACGGCCGCCAAAATCGGTCCGATCTTCGACCGTCCCCGTAAGGCCTTCGGCAAATTCAAGGGTCGTTCCCGGCAAGGCCTTCTTCCCCGGTTTTACCAGGACTTCCCAGCGGTCGTCGCCGACGGGAGTCAACAGCAGGACTTCTACCTTGCCGCCCGTCGGGATCCGTTTCCCGTAAATCCGGGCCGGAATGACGCGGGAATCGTTAAAGACCAAGACGTCGCCTTCATGGAGTTCATCGACGAGGTCATAAAAGTATTTATGGGCTACATCGCCGCTCTTTCTATCATACAGCATGAGCCGGGCATGATCCCGCGGTTCTGCCGGATGCTGGGCGATGAGTTCTTTCGGTAAATCGTAATAAAAATCTGTCAGTTTCACAATAAGACCTTCCTCTTTTAATGCATTAATAGAGCTTTTTTATTTCCGTTCCCGTATAATAATGGGTTAAAATCTTGCGGTAGTAATCTCTTTCTCCGGCGTGCTCCTGAGCCATCTGGTAAGCCCCGTACTGGCTCATTCCCAGGCCGTGGCCCCAGCCGAAACCGTAAATCGTCAAAGGCTGTCCCGCTTTGACCGTAAAGTCGCGCTTGCGGGCGACCTTCCCCGTGTCGGGATCCGGTGCCGTACCCTTGCCGCTGTAAAAATCAAAGAGGGTGCTGCGCAGACCGAAAATCGATTGGAATGCCAACCCCTTTACGGTGACATTGCCCTTGGTACCATGGATGATCAGCGACTGGACCCGACCGGAAACACCGCGGTCGGATTCGGTCATGGGCCTTTTTGCCAAGGGCGACAAGGTAATCGACTTGATTTTCCCTACGCCCTTTCCGGCAGCGGCCAGCTTAGTTTCCATCTTTTCCGGCGTCGTCGTTACGGCCCAGCGATAGCCCGGCATCTTATTGCTGGTATCGCTGACGCCCCGCAGGTAGGGGATGTAGGTTCCCCACACATTTTCACTGTTTTCGGTCCAGCCGCCGGCCGTCGAGAAGAAGAAGGCATCGATGGGCTTTCCCTGATAGGTCAGGATTTCGCCCTTAGTCGCATTGACCGCCTTGATGACTGCCGGCGATTCACCGCCGACACCGGCATAGACCTGACTCGACGTATCGTCGGTCAAATCGAAGCCGCGCTGACTGAAACGGCGCTTATGGGCAATGGCGTAGGTCCGGGCGGCGACGGCCTGAGCCTTGAGGGCTTCTTCACTCCACGACGGCGACATTTCTTTGCCGACGACGCCGTAGAGGTACTGTTCGACGGGAAGAACATTGACGACGGTAATCCCCCAGCGTCCGGGAGACTTCATCAATTCCAGGTCACCGCGGTAGGTATAGCCGTCGGTAATCTTAACCACGCCGTCTTTCCCCAAGGAGCGAACGCGAAGGCTTCCCTTGCCGGCCGTTCCGTTAAGGGCCAAATCCGATCCCGACAGGGTCACCGTAACCGGCACATTGGCTGCCGACTTCTTCCAAAGAGAATTCCCGCGATAAATGCCGAGCCCTTGAGGGCTCGTAAGGGATACGCGCCCCTGCCCTTCGCGGATACCGATGCGTACCGTATCGGTACTTTCCTCAACAGGCTGCGGCACAGTCGTTTTGGACGACCGGACAGATTTTGTCTGAACCGTCTTTACAGGCTGGCGCGAAACCGTTTTTTTATCTTTAGCAGAGGCTGCCCAGGCACTGGTCGTAAGGAGTGTGCAGACGGCAGCCACCGTACAAATAAAAGCCAATCGACTTCGTTTATTCATAAAAACGCACCTCATAAACGAAAGAATAGATTCAATACAATCGTCAAGATGACGCTGATAATGATACAGGTTACGATGGGAAAGGAAAAGGACGTATTCCCTCTGGTAAAGGAAATATCGCCGGGCAAATGGCCCAAAAACTTTCCGATTCCCAAGGCATCACCGGCCATCCAGATGAGGCCGGCAAGGATGAAAAAGACGCCGATCATGAGCAATAATTTTCCCATGCTGTCCCTCCTCATTCCCCTGTCGGCACGGGCAGACCCAAATGCCGATAGGCAGCATCGGTAACGACGCGGCCCCGGGGAGTGCGATTCAAAAAGCCCTGCTGCATCAAGAAGGGCTCGTATACGTCTTCTACGGCATCGACGGACTCGCTGATGGCAGCGGCAATCGTATCGAGGCCGACGGGGCCGCCGCCGAATTTTTCGATGATGACCTGCAGAACCTTGCGGTCCGTCCGGTCGAGACCACACGAATCGACTTCCAGTCGATTGAGGGCATGATTGGCAAGGTCAGCCGTAATCGTCTCGACGTCGGCGACCTGGGCAAAGTCACGAACGCGCTTCAACAGGCGATTGGCAATACGCGGCGTTCCCCGCGAACGGCGGGCGATCTCAAAGGCCCCGTCGTCGTCGATATTCATGGCTAAAATATCAGCTGTCCGCTTGATGATGAGCACCAAGTCTTCGGGCTTATAAAATTCCAGGCGGCAGATGACGCCGAAGCGGTCGCGAAGAGGCGGCGCCAAGCGGCCCACCTGAGTCGTCGCCCCGACCAAGGTAAAGGGCGGCAGATCGATGCGCACCGATCGGGCACTGGGGCCCTTGCCGATGACGATATCCAGGGCATAGTCTTCCATGGCTGCATAGAGGACTTCTTCGACGCTGTGAGACAGGCGGTGGATTTCGTCGATGAACAACAGATCCCGTTCCTGCAAATTGGTCAATAAGGCCGCCAAATCGCCGGGACGCTCGATAGCCGGTCCCGACGTGATGCGCAGGTTGACGCCGAGTTCATTGGCGACGATGCCGGCCATGGTCGTCTTGCCGAGACCTGGAGGTCCGTACAAGAGGACGTGGTCTAAGGCTTCCTTGCGAAGCTTGGCGGCTTTTATAAAGATCTCTAAATTTTCTTTGGCCTTGGTCTGACCGATATATTCTCGAAAGTAATGGGGCCGCAGACTGTACTGCCAGGAATCACCGGGCAAATCTGCAGTCTCGATGACGCGATTTTCTCCCATGTCTTACCTCCCGCTCCCTAAGGACTTCAAGGTCGCTCTCAACAGGTCTTCTACGGACTTGCATTCCCCTGCATGAGCTTCTGCTACGGGCAGGACTTCCTGCTCGCTGTAACCGAGGCCGGTGAGGGCCGAAACTGTTTCAGCCACCATGCCCGAAAGGCCTGTCGGTGCCGATGAAGCCCCCGTTTCAGCCGCAGGAGCCGTTCCTTCGAGACCAATCTTATCCTGCAATTCCAAGACAATCCGTTCGGCCGTCTTCTTGCCGATGCCGGGCATCTTGGTCAGGCTCTTAATATCCTTCTGATGGACGGCAAGGCGGAAGCCGTCGGCCTTATCGGCACTCAAAATGCCAAGAGCTACTTTGGGACCGACGCCGTTGACGCCGATGAGGAGCATAAAGAGATCGTATTCGTCCTGAGTGGCAAAGCCATAGAGGAGAATGGCGTCTTCGCGGACGCTCATATAGGTATAAAGCAAGGCCTCTTGACCGACGATCAGCGTGTCCAGCGTCGAAGCCGGCGCATAGGTCCGATAGCCGACGCCGTGGACGTCGATAAAGCAGGAATTCGAAAAAATATGGCTGACAACGCCTTTTACATAACCGATCATAACTGTACCTTCCGTTTCAGACTCATGGAGTGACTGGAATAAATGGCATAGATAGCCATGGCCAGGCCATCGGCAGCATCGTCGGGCTTGATTTTCTGACGGATGCCTAAGAGGCGCATGGTCATATCGATGACTTGTTCCTTTGTCGCCCGGCCGTAGCCGGTAACCCCCTGCTTAACCTGCAGAGGAGAAAACTCCAGAATCGGGATGCCCGCCTGCTGAGCCGTCAGCAAAATGACGCCGCGGGCTTGTCCGACCGTAATAGCCGTCGTAACGTTGCGATTGAAGAAAAGCTGTTCGACGCCGATGAGGTCGGGCTGATATTTCCGATAAAGTTCATTGAGGCCGTCAAAGAGCATGACCAGACGTTCTGCATCGCTCGATTTCGATGGCGTCTGAATCGTTCCATACGTCACCGGTTTCAACCGGCTGCCGTCACTGTCGACGACGCCAAAACCGCAGATAGCCGTCCCCGGATCGATTCCCATGGCACGCATCTTTCAAACCTCCTATCATAACAGACTAGTGTTTATTATAACACGAAACCAGGGGACTGGTACAGACCGGTCCCCTGGTTTTTACGCAAATAAAACATTATACAGTTTCTATTTTTCATCCTCATCGTCTCTGACAATGCTGATAATCGTGGCCTTCGTATCAATGATACGTCCCAGCACGTTGTCATAGGTCCGAAGGATAACCGCAGAAATAGCTGCGCCGATGGCAGCACCAATCAAGGCACCGACTTCATTGCTGTTGACAAAATATCCGAGCACTGCAGCAGCCAGGATCAAGAAGACCGGTACGATGAAGCAGACGAAAGCTCCGGAAATGAGATGGGAGTCATCGACTTGGTAACGAACGCGGTCGCCTTCATCGGCGCCGAGGTAGTTGTAAGCTACAATCTTAACGTGATCTGCCGCCGCACAAGCACTGCAGGCGACATAAAGAGAGTCGCGGCTAACCCTCACTTTGGCTAAGCCATTTTCTTTGATTTCTTCAATGAAACCTTCACCAATACGCATGGTTTACGCCCCCTTTAAAACAATAACTAATAATAATTCTTTGTTACAATTCATTATATCATATAATCGGGGATTCATCAAGCTTCGCGATGGGCAAAACCGGCTACGATATGCTTACGGCACATATTATAGACGACGGCCAAAACGATGACCGTAAACAGCCAGCTGACCGGATAGGTCGCCATGAGGACCGAAAAGTCAGGACGAGCGGCAAAGGCCGTGTAAAGCCAGACGATTCGGACGCCGCAGATTCCGATGAGGGCCACGATGGCCGGCGGCAGAGAATAACCGTAGCCGCGAAGGGAGCCGGACAGGATGTCGACCATGCCGTTCAGGTAAAACGTACCGAGAACGAAGAACAATCTCGTCGTCCCCAGGGCGACGACAGCCGCATCGTCGTTGAACAAACCGACGAGTTCCGGTGAAAAGAAGAGGATGAGGGCTGTAACGACAAAGAGGAAGGCCGCTTCAACGCCAAAGGTAACTTTCGTAATGCGGAAGCAGCGGCGCAGGTTGCGGGCCCCGTAGTTCTGGCCGATAAAGGTCGTCGTCGCCTGACTAAAGCCATTGACGAAGCAGTACGTATTGGCTTCAATGATAAAGCCTGCCGCCGAAGCAGCCATAGCTTCCGTTCCCAGGCTGTTGATGGCCGACTGGATGAGTACGTTGGACAAGGCAAAAATCATGCCCTGGATCCCGGCCGGCAGACCGATGCGAATAATGCGGCTCAATTCATCTTTAGAAAAATGAAGGTCCCGCAAATTGACGCGAATCCGATCCGTCGTCCGACAGAGCAATACCAAGAGAATCAGCGAATTTGCGGCATAGGCAATGACCGTCGCCCAGGCGATACCGACGACACCGAAATCAAAGACCGCAACCGACAGGAAGCCCAGGATAATATTGATGCCGTTGGCAATGACCAAGCTGTAAAGGGGCGTCTTACTGTCGCCGCAGCTGCGGAAAATAGCCGCTTCAAAATTATACAGCGATAGAAAAGGCAAGCCTAATAAAAAGATGCGCAAATAGCTTTCGGCCATATCATAGACGTCAAGGGGCACTTCCAAAATGAGGAAAGCCGGATAGACGATGAATTCGCCGATGAGGGTCAATAATACGCCCAGTGCTACCGACAAAATGATGGCCGTCTGTACCGTCTGGGACACTTTTTCGTCGTGTTTAGCCCCGAGATACTGGGCGATGGTCACGTTAGCTCCCAGGGAAATCCCCATGAGCAGCATGACCATCATGCCGATGACGGGCATATTGTTGCCGACAGCCGCCATGGCGCTTTTCCCGACAAAATGACCTAATAAAAAGACGTCAGCACTGTTAAAGAGCTGTTCAAATAATCCCATGAGTCCGATCGGCATGGCAAACAGAAAGAGTTTGTCGGCAATCGATCCGTTCAGCATGTCGATGCCGCGCCGCTGGTTCTCTCGTTTATTTTCCATATATACACCTTATTCCTTCATTATATATTCATGACAGAGTCCAAGGCCAGACGGCGTTAACGCCGCCCCCTTGTCCGCAATATTTTTAATATCCTAATTCACTCAGCCAGGACAGGACTTTATCCTTAGCACTGCCGACGTCACCGGCTGCAGTGCCGTACGCCTTCGTTTCGACATCGGCTCCCTTTTCGATGGACTGGACGTGTTCGACCGTATCGCCCAATCCGCTGCTGCCATAGGTTCCGAAGAGGATGATCTTTTTACCGCTCAAATCGTGGCTTTCCAGGAAGGTATAGACCGGCATAGGCAGATCTCCCCACCAAATCGGATAGCCTAAGAAAATCGTGTCATACTGACTGAGGTCACCGAAATTATCCTGAATGGCCGGACGGGCATTTTCCCCCTGTTCCATCTTAGCCTGAGCCGTATGGGCACTGTAATCGGTCGGATAAGCCTTGATCGGTACGATACGGAAGACGTCAGCCCCGGTCTTTTCAGCAATGACTCGGCCCAAATACTGCGTGCTCCCTTCCAAGGCATTCATGTCGCTGCTGTCAGGAGAAGAAAAATAAATGACGGCCCGACGGCTGTCCGTATGCTGTCCTTCTTTCTGATCCGATGCAGCGCCCTTGATGGATGCACTGGCATCGGCATCGACCTTAGGTTTTGCCGCCGTCTGCGACGTCTGTTCCGTAGCCCCGGATTGGCCGTCAGCCTGAGTGCGGACACTGCTGCAGGCCGATAAGCTAACAGCCATAAAGGCGGCTGCCAAGATAGCTACGATGTTTTTTTTCGTCATGATAATTCCCCCTATTTATACAGTAACGACAAGATACGCGGAGATTCAGCCCCCGCCATGCATTAAATCGATAGGTTTCCTCTTGAATAAATCTATATAACGCGATATAATGATATAACATTTAAAAGAAAGGATGATGAATGATGAAAATTATGGCCTTTAACGGCAGTCCCCGCCGCAATGGCAACACGGCAAAACTATTGAAAGAAGCCCTGCGGGGAGCCGCAGCTTCTGGAGCCGACACAGAATACGTCGACCTCTATTCCTTGAATTACAAAGGCTGTATCAGTTGTTTTTACTGTAAGCGAAAAGACAAGGACCACGGCACGTGCATCGTAAAAGACGACTTGTCGCCTTTCCTCACGAAGGCTAAAGAAGCAGATGCCCTCCTCTTCGGCTCGCCCATCTACTTTATGAGCCTCACGTCCGGCATGCATGCCTTTTTAGAACGGCTCTTCTTCTCAAACTATATTTACAGCGCAGAAATCCCGTCCGTCTTCGGCAAAAAGATTCCATCAGCCTTTATCTACACCATGAACGTCACGGAAGAACAGGCGAAAGAATTCCACCTGCCCCAAAACGTAGAAGCCCAGGAAGACTTCGCCCACCGCATCCTCGGCATTCCGCCGAAGACCCTTTGGGCCTACGATACGCTGCAGTTCAACGATTACTCGAAATATGAATCGTCGGTCTTCTCGGAAAGCGACAAAAAAGCCTACCAAGAAAAAGCCTACCAAGAAAAAGCCGGCCCCATCTGTCTGAAAGAGGCCTATGAAATAGGCCAAAGTCTGGTACAAGACACAACGAAGTGAAGACGTCCAGAAAGGGTTCGCATGAAACAATCATGCGAACCCTTTTTTAATCTATCATACGGATCGTACTTGTTATGCCTTTCGATTCAGGCTGGCTTTGAAAATATCAATGAGCTCCTGGCGGTCAAGCTTTTTATAGCCGCCACGAAGAATCATGGTGACGTCGGCAATGCCGTCGAGCATCGATTCGTCAGCACCCAGATCCTTAATGGACAAGACGACGCCGATTTCCTTCATCCAGTCTTCCATCCGGTCGAGGCCTTCGCGGGCAATCTGTTCATCCGTTTTGCCTTCAGGCTGTACACCCCATACATTTTCAGCAAAGCGTTTAAACTTCGGCAGGCCGTACGGAAGGATATAGCGGTAATACGGCAGGGAAACGGCGGACAAGGTCATGCCGTGCGTTGCATTGGTATAGCCGCCGACAGCCTGGCCCATCATATGGACCATCCAGTCACCGGGCTTGCCGCAGGACAAGAGCGTATTCAAGGCCCACGTAGCCGACCACATGATATTGCTGCGGGCTTCATAATCCTGAGCATCCTTGACGGCAATGCGGCTGGAGTGGATGACTGAACGGAGCAGGCCTTCGCTGAGGTAATCACTGGTCACATCGTCGGTGCCGGAGAAATACTGTTCACAGATATGGCTGAAGATATCGAACATACCGGCCTTCATCTGATAATCCGGTACGGTCATGGTATACCGCGGATTCAGGATGGAGAATTTCGGCATGACGTCGGAGCTGGCGAAAACATGGCCGATTTTCTGCTTCGTTTCACTGTTGGTAATGACCGAGCCGGCGTTCATTTCCGAGCCCGTGCCGGCCATAGTGAGCACACAGCCGAGGGGAACGATAGGACAGGTCGGTTCTTCAAAGCGGATAAAGTATTTATCCCAGGGATCTTCGTCGCAATGGACCGAAACGGCTACGGCCTTCGTGTAGTCACAGACAGAACCGCCGCCGACGGCCAAGAGGAAATCCGCCTGATGGCTGCGGGCAATTTCAATACCTTCGTATAACTTTTCAAGCGTCGGATTGGGCATAACCCCGGAAATTTCAGCGACCTTCTTACCATTTTTCTGCAAAATATCCAGAATATCTTGGTAGACGCCGTTCTTTTTAATGGAACCGCCGCCATAGACCAGAACGACATTTTCGCCGTAGTTCGGCAATTCCTTATTTAAAAATTCTAAGGACTCGTCCCCAAAATAAAGCTTCGTCGGATTGTGGTAAGCAAAATTTCCTAACATCGTTGTTTCCTCCTTTGTACCTTACGAAAAACCATAAGTTATCCTCAATAAGGAGCATCATTTCTACGGCACAAACAGCCTGATGCTGTATATCAAAACCAAGGGCTGAGCCTGATGGTTATAATAAATTCAAAGGTGCACCCTAACTGTACACTATCTGTTATTAATTGTCAAAAGCTGGAGCGGCATCGAAGTCACGATTTTCACTGTACTGAACGGAATCGACACTCTTTGATTTATCTCCTTCTACATAAAAACCAAGGGCTTTGCCAAATGGTTGGAATTTTCTTAATCTATCTACACATCGTTGTTGCGATGTTATTAGTTGTTGTCGAAAGCAGAAGCTGCGACGTAGTCACGATTTTCGCTGTACTGTACGGAATCGACGCTCTTTACAGCTGCCGGTACGCTCAGGTTAATCGCGGCGTCATAATCACGGTTTTCACTGTAGCCGCGGAAGTCAGCTGTCTTGCTAACAGCCGGTACACTCAGATTGACAGCGGCCTGATAGTCGCCGTTTTCACTGAACTGTACAGAATCGGCCGAAACGAAGGCAGCACCTCCGGCCAAGGACATGGTCAATACCATAGCCGATAATACTTGTTTAAACATATTCTTCATCATAATCTATCTCCTTCTATATAAAAACCATTGTCATGCACATGGTTGGAATTTTCTGAATCTATCTGTAACTCGCTATTACGAGATGAAGTGATTGAAATGTCTTCGTCAATCAAGAAAGTCTTACTGTAAATCGATTAGTTGTTGTCAAAAGCCGAAGCTGCAACGTAGTCACGATTTTCGCTGTACTGGACGGAATCGATGCTCTTTACAGCTGCCGGTACGCTCAGGTTAATGGCGGCATTATAATCTCTGTTTTCGCTGTAACCGCGAATATCATCACTCTTAGAAACAGCCGGTACACTTAAATTGACAGCGGCCTGATAGTCACCGTTTTCACTGAACTGTACGGAATCGGCCGAAACGAAGGCGGCACCGCCGGCCAGGGACATGGTCAATACGGCTGCCGATAATACTTGTTTAAAAAGGTTCTTTTTCATAATGGGGTCTCTCCTTCTATATAAAAACCATTGGATTTTCCAAGAGTCGGAATTTTCTAAATTTATAACGAATCGATTTATGCGGTTTCGTTAGGCGTTGAAAGCCGATGCTGCAACGGAATCACCGTTGTCGCTGTAACCGCGGACTGCTACGATGTTGGCTGCCGGTGCATCCAAGTTGATGACGGCCTGGTGGTCGTTATGTTCACTGTAGACTCGGCTGGCAACTACCGGCGTCGAGGCCGGTGCCGTTTCAACAACAGCAGCTTTATAATCACCGTTGTCACTGTACTGGATGGAATCGGCCGAAACGAAGGCTGCGCCTGCCAGGCCCATGGTCAATACGACTGCCGATAATACTTGTTTAAAAAGGTTCTTTTTCATGATAGTGTCTCTCCTTCTATATAAAAACCATCGTCATATACATGGTCAGAATTTTCTAAATTTATAATGTATCGTTTTATGTAATCTCGTTAGGCATTGAAAGCCGATGCTGCGACGGAATCACCG
>NZ_JAXIXE010000012.1:0-6839 GCF_036305205.1 Megasphaera massiliensis | reverse complement strand
GTCTTCACCATTAAGATATGCAGTGACAACTTTCAACTTAAATTCAGTACTGTATTTTACCATAAAAAACCGACCTCCTAAAGTTAGATTTTTAGGTCCAACTTTAGGGGGTCGGTTCAAACATCCGGAGTATTTTCTTGCTCTAAAAGAAAAAGAAACGATGCTTAATGCTTGGCAATCGGGGTATGGTGCGGTCTCCGTAGGCAGAGTAGATGCGACCAGACAGATAACCAATGTAGCAGCCGGCAGTGAAGATTCTGATGCTGTTAACGTGGCTCAGTTGAAAGCACTTAATAATAAGCTTAATAATAAAATTATTGAGGAAAATGTACACTATTTTTCCGTAAATACTGAAAATATTGATGATAGTGAATCTCCTGCCGGAACAAACTGGAATAATGACGGCGCGACCGGTAAGAGAGCCATTGCCATTGGACGGAATGCTTCAACAAAAGGCCCGGGGTCTATTGCTATTGGTGATAGTGCCAAAATATTCAATGTGAATACACAATATGCATTGGTTATTGGTGAGAACGCTGAATCCGCTCATGGAAGTATTGTCATCGGTAGATATGCAAAAGATTATGATACAGATCCTACAAAAGCCGGAAACGGTATCTTTATTGGTGAGGAAGCCAAAAGTTTAGGCGGTATTGCTCAAGTTGTTTTAGGAAATAGTGGAAAAGTTAAAGGTCAGGGATCTATCGCTGTAGGGCAGTGGGCAGAGGCCCTTGATTATCAGTCAACAGCGGTTGGCCAAGATGCCAAGGCCTTGGGTGAGACTTCATTAGCTTTTGGTGCCATGAGTATTGCTGAAAATAAGAACTCTATGGCCTTAGGCGCATATACTAATGCACGAGGACAAAGCTCTCTAGCCGTTGGAAGAAAAAGTATTGCTGCCGGACATGATTCCGTAGCAATTGGCAATCAAAGTTATGCTCACAATGGCTATATATATTACAATCAGTATATTGCACTTTCACCTGAAGAAAAAGAAAAATACATTGAATTTAATAGTCTTTATTTACTAAAAGATATGTCTGCTGGATCAGGATCAAAGGACGCTTATTTGAACACAGCCGTCGGTGCTTTTTCAAATGCAAAGAAACATGCAGCTACCTTTGGCGGAAGTTCGACTGCGGAAGAAAAAGGCACGGCTATAGGTACATATGCTAAAGCCAACGAACAAGGGGCAGTAGCACTTGGCTATAGTGCAAATGGTAATGTAGAAAATGGTGTTGCTATCGGTGCTTATTCTGTAGCAGACCGTGAAAAAGGTAAAATCGGTTATGCTTTAGGTGGCGATAATAGCTCGTTTGAAGAGGTATTGGAATCTACAGGGCAAAAAGCAAGATATGATGCACTCACAGCTATAATAGATCCTTTAGCAGCTGAATATAACGGATATGTGGATGAAATTAATAACGCAACTTCTACTAGCAGACGAAACGCGGCAAAACGCAAACTTGAGGCTTGGTTAGCTGAACATACGGAATACGCAACAGCTCTGAATGAAAAACAACAGATAATTGATGCATGGCAATCTGTAAATGGTGCGGTTTCTGTAGGTGCTGTAGGAGCTACGAGACAAATTACCAATGTAGCAGCCGGTTCTGAAGATACTGATGCAGTGAACGTGGCGCAGTTGAAGGCTCTTAACATTAAAGTCGATGATAATTCGGTTAAATATTTTTCAGTCAAACCTACGTATTATGATGACAATACTGAATTGGTAGACGAAACTGTAAATGCGGATAATCAGGGCGCTACAGGAAATAGTTCCATAGCTATTGGGGCGGGTGCAACAACGAATGCTGCTAATAGTTTAGCTATCGGTCATAAAGCGACTATTTCGGATAATAGTGCCAATGGGCAAACGGCTATTGGTTATAAGGCGACTGCTTCCGGTCAAGAGTCAGTGGCACTAGGTTCCTCTGCCAGTGCGGATGGTGTTTCAGTAGCTCTCGGTGGTTCGGCAAAGTCTACTGCGTTGGGGGTTGCTGTCGGTTATAATGCGAAAAGTAGTGGCTCCGGTGGTATTTCTGTCGGTAATAATGCGGAATCTAATTTTAGAACCGTAGCTGTTGGCGTCGGGGCACAAGGTAACAGTGAAAGTTCGGTAGCAGTAGGTAGTGAAGCAGCAACTTTTGCTAATTCTTCAGTGGCAACCGGCTCTAAGTCGGCTGTATATGGTAGCGGCTCTATTGCTATTGGGACAGAAGCGGTTGTAAAAAGTACAGTAATCACGCCTGATGAGTATAATGCGTTGTCGGATGATGAAAAGGCCTTGTATGTAGGGGCTGCTTTTGCGACTGACAAATTTGGCGAAAAAACTCCGACACAATATATGAAAGTTGAAAATAGAGGTGCTTTCTATAATGGTATGGCTATCGGTACAGGTGCCACTGTATCCGCCTCAAATGGTATGGCCTTAGGTACCGTGAGCCGAGCTAATGGTGAAAACTCTGTTGCAGTAGGGCGACGAGCTACCTCCAATGTTACCGACGGCGTAGCACTTGGTGCATGGTCAGCTGTTGATAGAGCAAGTGGAGTATATGGTTATACTGTGGATGGGGTTACCTTTGACTCGGACGAAGCATTGGCTGCATATATGGGTAAAACCGCAGAATATAAAGCTGCAAATGATGAATTTAATAGCAATGTGGTTCTCTTTAATGAGAAAAACGAAGCATTACAAAAAGACCCAAATAATGAGCAGTTGAAAAATGAAGTAGCTCAAGCCTTTAATGCAGCTCAGGTAAGTTTTGAAAAACGTAATGCTATTGTTAATGCTTATAAATCAGGACTAGGCGCTGTTTCTGTAGGGAACTCTGTTAATACTCGTCAAATTACCGGCGTTGCTGCAGGATCTGAAGATACTGATGCCGTTAACGTGGCACAGTTAAAGGCTCTTCATACTAAAGTAGATGCCAATCAGATTGAATACGTATCGATTAAATCTTCCGAAACAGAGAATAAACTTAATGATGGGGCTACGGGAGATAACTCTATTGCTATTGGTCCTAAAACAAAAGTAACGGCTGCGAGTGCTGTTGCTATTGGTTCCCAATCTGAAATTAGTAATTCTAATTTTGGCAGTGCGTATGGTGCCACTTCTAAGGTAACCGGTTCGGAACAAGGAACTGCAGTTGGTTACGGTGCTCTAGTAGATAAATCGTTATTTGGCACTGCACTCGGTACAAGGGCTAACGTTACTGATTCAATTCAGGGGACTGCTGTAGGGCAATCAGCTATTGTTAGTGGTTCTAATTATGGAACTTCCTTGGGTACATTCTCGAAAGTAACAAACTCTGATTCCGGTATTGCTATTGGTTCTATGGCAAATGTTAATAACGCAAATTATGGTATGGCCATAGGTATTAACAGTTCCGTTACGAATCAAGGCGGTACAGCCTTAGGCTATGGAACGTCTGTAACAGAAAAATCGGGGGTTGCCTTGGGATTAGGTGCAGCGGCCAATCGAAGCGCTGAAGTGTATGGCTATTCTCCTGATGGTGTAACCTTTACCGATGACGCATCCGTAGCAGCTTATCTAGGTAAAACGGCTGAATTTGAACAGGCGCATCAAGATTATGTTGAAAAAGTTCAAATTTTCCAGGAAAAATTAGCCGCATATCAGCAAGATCCAAAAAATCCGGATGTAATAAACGCCTATATAGCTGCTGCAAACGCTATGACTGAAAGCTTCAATAAGCGGACGGGGATTATTGCAGCTTATAAATCTAGTTATGGTGCTGTTTCAGTTGGTGGTTCAGGTGCTACTCGTCAAATTATTAACGTAGCCGCTGGTACCGAAGACTCTGATGCGGTTAACTTGGCACAGCTTAAAACGGTAGAAACAATTGCCAAAGCTCATACGGAACTGACCTTAGACGGTAAATCCGCAACAGCCGGTGCTAATGGTGAGTTAGGCAAATACATTGGTGACAACAACCTTACCATGGCCGTGAAAGATTTAAACGGTCAGAAAGTTTACGACCTCAAATTGAAGAATGAAGTGGTTATCGGTCAACCGGGCAAGGACGGTAAAGACGGCAAGCCTGGCAGCATCGGATTAGTCGGTCCGCAAGGCCCTGCCGGTGAAGACGGTCAGCCGGGCAAGAACGCTTATGGTGAAATCTCTGTGAAGAACGGTGTAGATGGAGTCGATGGCAAGCACGGTAAAGACGGAATCACCCGTATTGTTTATGAAGATGAAAAGGGTGAAGAACATACGGTAGCTACTCTGGAAGACGGCTTGAAGTTCGCCGGCGATACAGAAAATGTGACCATTCCTAAGAAACTCAATGAAACCCTTGAAGTGAAGGGCGGTATCAGCGATTCAAGTCTGCTCACGGACAACAATATTGGCATCTTAGCCAAAGCTAACGGCGGATTGACCGTGAAGTTGGCCAAGAACCTTAATCTGTCTGACGGCAGCGTAGCCTTTGCTGAAGTAGCGAAAGATAAAGATGGCAATGTTCTCGTGAAAGGTGAGGATGGAAACTGGTACACCGATTTAACTGACGCTGTCTACGATGCGGATTCGCAGACTTACACCAAGGACGGAGCCACTTTAACGGCTGTCGAAAGTCCGGTTGTGGGAGCGGTGAAGTTAAGCTCTACAGGCCTCGACAACGGTAATCAACGGATCGTTAATGTAGCAGCCGGTATTAACGGCATGGATGCAGTCAATGTTGACCAACTCGACGCAGCTATTTCTAAAGTATCTTCAGACGTTGGCGGTGCTCATACGGAACTTACTCTTGACGGTAAATCTGCTAAAGCCGGTGCAAACGGTGCGCTCGGCGATTACATTGGTGACAACAACCTTACCATGGCCGTGAAAGATGTAAACGGTCAGAAGGTTTATGACCTCAAATTGAAGAATGAAGTTGTCATCGGTCAACCGGGCAAGGATGGCAAAGACGGTACACCGGGCAGTATCGGTTTAGTTGGTCCTCAGGGCCCTGCCGGTGAAGACGGTCAGCCGGGCAAGAACGCTTATGGTGAAATCTCCGTGAAGAACGGCGTCGATGGTGTCGATGGCAAGCACGGTAAAGACGGTATTACCCGTATCGTTTATGAAGATGAAAAGGGTGAAGAACATACGGTAGCTACGCTGGAAGACGGCTTGAAGTTTGCCGGCGATACGAAGGACGTCACGATTGCCAAGAAATTGAATGAAACCTTAGACATTAGGGGTGGCATCAGTGATGAAGACTCCTTGGTAGATAACAACATCGGCGTCGTCGCAAAATCCGATGGCGGTTTAACCGTGAAGTTGGCTAAGAAACTAGACCTGGCTGACGGCAGCATTACCATTGCATCCGAAGTTATGAAGGATGAAAAAGGTAATTGGTTGGTTAAGGGCGAAGACGGCAACTGGTATACCGATTTAACCGACGCTGTCTATAATGCAGACACGCAGACCTACACTAAGAATGGTGAAACCTTAACGGCTGTTGAAAGTCCGATTGTAGGAACTGTTAAGTTAAGCTCTGCTGGCTTAGATAACGGTAATCAACGGATTGTTAACGTTGCAACCGGTATTGATGACATGGATGCAGTCAACGTGGCTCAGTTAGACGCAGCTATTTCTAAAGTATCCTCAGATGTTGGCGGTGCTCATACTGAGCTTACTCTCGATGGTAAAGAAGCAACAGCCGGCGCCGATGGTAAGTTAGGCGAATACATCGGTGATAACAATCTTACCATGGCCGTAAAAGATGTAAACGGTCAGAAGGTTTATGATCTCAAGTTGAAGAATGAAGTTGTCATCGGTCAACCGGGCAAGGACGGTAAAGATGGAACTCCTGGCAGCATCGGCTTAGTCGGTCCTGCCGGTCCTAAAGGTGAAGACGGTCAACCGGGTAAAAACGCTTACGGCGAAATCTCCGTGAAGAACGGTGTAGATGGTGTCGATGGCAAGCATGGTAAAGACGGCATCACTCGTATCGTTTATGAAGATGAAAGAGGCGAAGAACATACGGTAGCGACTCTGGAAGACGGCTTGAAGTTTGCCGGCGATACGGAAAATGTAACTATCGCTAAGAAACTGAATGAAACCCTTGAAGTCAAAGGCGGAATCAGCGATACCACCTTGCTCACGGATAATAATATCGGTGTCGTAGCCAAATCCGATGGTGGATTAACCGTGAAGTTGGCCAAGAACCTCGATTTGGCTGACGGCAGTGTACGCATTGGTGGTACAACCGGTGAAGACGGTGCTGTTACTGGCGGAATTTACATCGCGAAGCAGAAAGGTGTAGCAACGACGAAAGACGGTGAAACCGAAGATGGCTCCTTCATTATAGGGTTAACTAATACTAAATGGGACCCTGATACTAACGGTATCGTAAGCGGTCGCGCAGCTACGGAAGATCAGTTAGAAAAAGCTATTTCTAAAGTATCCTCAGACGTTGGCGGTGCTCATACTGAACTCACCCTCGATGGCAAATCTGCTAAAGCCGGCGCTGACGGAGCCTTAGGCGATTATATCGGTGACAATAACCTCACTATGGCCGTAAAAGACGTGAACGGCCAGAAGGTTTATGACCTCAAATTGAAGAATGAAGTTGTCATCGGTCAACCGGGCAAGGATGGTAAAGACGGTACGCCGGGCAGCATCGGTTTAGTCGGTCCTCCGGGTCCTGCCGGTGAAGACGGTCAGCCGGGTAAGAATGCGTACGGCGAAATCTCCGTGAAGAATGGTGCTGACGGTGTCGATGGCAAGCATGGTAAAGATGGTATTACCCGTATCGTATATGAAGATGAAAACGGTGAAGAACATACGGTAGCTACTCTGGAAGACGGCTTGAAGTTCGCCGGCGATACGG
>NZ_JAXIXE010000011.1:0-1767 GCF_036305205.1 Megasphaera massiliensis | reverse complement strand
TCTTGCTGAATTGACTGCATAAGGAGATTATGATGAACGTATTTCAGATACACGCTGATGATAATGTAGCCGTCGCTGTCGACGCTGTTGCCAAGGGCAGCAGCGTTACCGTCGGCGGAGCGTCTTTCACCGTCTGTCAGGACATCCCGGCAGGCCATAAAATCGCCATCAAGGATATTAAAAAAGGCGAAGATGTCGTAAAATACGGCTTCCCCATCGGGACCGCAAAGATGGATATCCCCCAGGGTTCCTGGGTACACACCCACAACGTCCAAAGTAAACTGGGCGACCTCCTGGATTACACCTACGAACCGGAAAAGGCCCAGCGTCCGCCTTTGGAAAGTGAAAAAAAATACGAATTCCTGGGATATAAACGGACGGATGGTCAGGCCGGTATCCGCAATGAAGTATGGATCATTCCGACCGTCGGCTGCGTCAACAACATTGCCCGAGCTATTGAAAATGCGGCCCAGGTCTATAAGACGGACAACATCGACGGCATCTATTCGTACAGTCATCCCCACGGTTGCTCCCAGCTCGGTGACGACCAGCTCCATACCCAGAAGGTATTGAGTGGTCTTATTCACAATCCTAATGCCGGCGCCGTCCTGGTCCTGGGCCTTGGCTGTGAAAACAACCAGATCAGCCTGATGAAGGAAGTCATCGGTGACTACGATCCGGACCGGGTCAAGTTCCTCATCTGCCAGGAAGTTGAAGATGAAATCGAAGCCGGCACGGAAATCATCAAAGAACTGTGCAGCTATGCTGCTAAATTCCACCGGGAACCGTGCGATGCCTCCCTGCTTACGATCGGCCTGAAGTGCGGTGGATCCGACGGTTTTTCGGGCATTACGGCCAATCCCCTGGTCGGTGAAATCTCGAACCGTCTCATCGCAGCCGGCGGCACGTCGATTCTGACGGAAGTGCCGGAAATGTTCGGTGCTGAAACGCTGCTCATGAACCGGGCTCGGAACGAAGAAGTCTTCGATAAGACCGTAGCGCTGGTAAACAACTTTAAAGAATACTTCATAAACTACGGCGAAAAGATCAATGAAAATCCGTCACCGGGCAATAAGGCCGGCGGGATTACGACGTTGGAAGATAAGTCCCTGGGCTGCGTCCAGAAAGGCGGCCAGGCACTGGTCGAAGACGTCCTCTCTTACGGCGATCGTGTTTCCAAGAAAGGCCTGAACCTCTTGCAGGCTCCGGGCAACGACTTGGTAGCGGCCAATGCCTTGGCGGCAGCCGGCTCCCACATGGTCCTCTTTACGACGGGACGGGGAACGCCCTTTGCCTGCCCGGTACCGACGATCAAGATTTCCAGCAACAGTAAACTTGCGGGATTCAAAAAGAACTGGATCGATTTCAATGCCGGTACGATTGCCGAGGGCGAATCGCGGGAAGCTGCAGCCGACCGCCTGTTCCAATATATCCTCGATGTAGCGTCGGGACGTGTTTTGGCAAAATCGGAAGCCTTGGATAAACACGAACTGGCTATATTTAAAAACGGTGTCACTTTGTAATAAAAATTGAAGATTATAGACAATTATGAACCGTTGCATTCTATGTAGCGGTTCATTTATATCTTATGGAGGAATCAAAATGAAGAATGTGCTTACTATTGGTGAAGCGATGGGGCTTCTCATCGCCGAAGAAGCGGGGCCGTTGGAATCGGTGGAACATTTTTCCCGCCACGTCTGCGGGGCGGAACTGAACTATGCTGTCGGCATGGCTCGTTTGGGAAACAACGTATCGTATATCTCCAAG
>NZ_JAXIXE010000010.1:0-3935 GCF_036305205.1 Megasphaera massiliensis | reverse complement strand
TCTTGCTGAATTGACTGCATAAGGAGATTATGATGAACGTATTTCAGATACACGCTGATGATAATGTAGCCGTCGCTGTCGACGCTGTTGCCAAGGGCAGCAGCGTTACCGTCGGCGGAGCGTCTTTCACCGTCTGTCAGGGCATCCCGGCAGGCCATAAGATCGCCATCAAGGATATTAAACAAGGTGAAGATGTCGTAAAATACGGCTTCCCTATCGGGACCGCTAAAATGGATATCCCTCAAGGGTCTTGGGTCCATACCCATAACGTCCAAAGTAAACTGGGCGACCTCCTGGATTACACCTACGAACCGGAAAAGGCCCAGCGCCCGCCTTTGGAAAGTGAAAAAAAATACGAATTCCTCGGATATAAACGGACGGATGGTCAGGCCGGAATCCGCAATGAAGTATGGATCATTCCGACCGTCGGCTGCGTCAACAACATTGCCCGGGCCATTGAAAATGCCGCCCAGGTCTATAAGACGGAAAACATCGACGGCATCTATTCGTACAGCCATCCTCATGGCTGCTCCCAGCTCGGTGACGACCAGCTCCATACGCAGAAAGTATTAAGTGGCCTTATTCACAATCCGAACGCCGGAGCCGTTTTGGTACTTGGTCTTGGCTGTGAAAACAACCAGATCAGTTTGATGAAGGACGTCATCGGCGACTATGATCCGGACCGGGTCAAGTTCCTCATCTGTCAGGACGTAGAAGATGAAATCGAAGCCGGCACGTCGATTGTCAAAGAACTGTGCGACTATGCGGCTAAGTCCCACCGGGAACCGTGCGATGCCTCCTTGCTGACCATCGGCCTGAAGTGCGGCGGATCCGACGGCTTTTCGGGTATTACAGCCAATCCCCTGGTCGGTGAAATCTCGAACCGCCTCATCGCAGCTGGCGGCACGTCGATTTTGACGGAAGTTCCGGAAATGTTCGGTGCTGAAACGCTGCTCATGAACCGGGCTCGGAATGAAGAAGTCTTCGATAAGACCGTAGCCCTGGTAAACAACTTTAAAGAATACTTCATGAACTACGGCGAAAAGATCAATGAAAATCCGTCACCGGGCAATAAGGCCGGCGGGATTACGACCTTGGAAGATAAATCCTTGGGCTGCGTACAAAAAGGCGGTCAGGCCCTGGTCGAAGACGTCCTCTCTTACGGCGATCGTGTTTCCAAGAAAGGCCTGAACCTCTTGCAGGCTCCGGGCAACGACTTGGTAGCGGCCAATGCCTTAGCCGCAGCCGGTGCTCACATGGTCCTCTTTACGACGGGGCGGGGAACGCCCTTTGCCTGCCCGGTACCGACGATTAAGATTTCCAGCAACAGCAAACTGGCCGAATTCAAAAAGAACTGGATCGATTTCAATGCCGGCACGATTGCTGAAGGGGAATCGCGGGAAGCTGCGGCGGACCGCCTGTTCCAATACATCCTCGATGTAGCGTCGGGACGTATTTTGGCAAAATCGGAAGCTCTTGATAAACACGAACTGGCTATATTTAAAAACGGTGTTACCTTATAAGGAGGGAGTGCAATGAGCACACAAGAAGGAACCTTGCCGAAGCCGAACGCTCCGGTTGAAGGGCAGACAGCCAAAGACGGTCATGTAAAACTGTCCTGGCGTGAAAAGATTTGTTACGGGTTTGGTGACTTTGGCAACGGCTTTATGTTTGACCTCGGACAGGCCTATTTGACGAAATACTGGATTGACGTTTGCACCATCCCGGCTGCGGCGGTTGCCGGTATCTTCGCCTTTACCAAAATCTTCGACGCCTTTATGGATCCGATTGCCGGCTCCGTTATCGACGGCCGCAAGAACATCGGTCCTCGCGGCAAGTTCCGTCCGGTCATGATGTTTTCTGCCGTCATCCTGGCTATCTTAACGGTCATCACTTTTACCATGCCGGAAATATCGGCAACAGGTAAAATCATCTTTGCTTACGGTGCTTACATGGCTTGGGGTCTCGTTTACTCGTTTACTAATATTCCCTATTCCTCCCTGGCCAGTGTTATGACTCGAGACGTTGAAGAACGAAGTCAGATGGCTACGACCCGTCAGGCCGGTTCCATAGGGGCTCAGCTCATCACCGGCATGGCTTTCGTCCCGATCGTCATGATGTTTGCTTCGCCTCACCACGGTTTCTTTATCGCCGCGGCTGTCATGTCTATCGTCGGTGTCATCGGCTTTGCTATTTGCTATCTTAACTGCCGTGAACACGTTCCTGTTAAGCGCAATACGGCTAATGAACAGAAAGCCAAAGCTTCCGACTATGTTAAACTCGTGTTTACTAACAAACCGCTCTTATGCATCATTTTAATGACCTTGTTTACGATTTCGGCTATGAATACCAATAACCAGATGATGATCTTCTTCTGTCAGTATAACTTAGGTTACATGGGCTTCCAGCCGATTGTAAACGGTATCATGATGGGCTGCTCCGTTATCGGTATCCTGCTCATCCCGAAACTGGTTAAAAAATTCGGCAAAAAGAAGACGGCTATCGGCGGCTTGCTCATAGGCTGTGCGGCAGACCTTCTCAACTTCGTTATTCCGACCAACATTTACTCGTTCATCGTTTTGGTTACCATCGGCTACGTTGCCTTGGCTATTCCTAACGGTGTCACCTGGGCCTTTGTCTCCGACGTCATCGACTACAGTGAATGGCACAACGGTATCCGTAAAGAAGGCATCACCTATGCGGCTTTCAACTTCTCCCGCAAAATCGCTCAGGCTCTGGCCGCTGTCGTAAGCTCCGGCATCCTGGTCATGACGGGTTACGTTGCCAATGCCGTACAGAGCGAAATGACCCTCTTGGGCATCAAAGCTGCTATGACCTTGTATCCCGGCGTTGCCCTTGGTATTGCTGCGATTATCCTGTACTTCTTCTACGGCTTGACGGATGATAAATTTAAACAAATCGCTGAAGATTTGAATAACGGTAAATGGGAACACGGTACCATTGAATAAGGAGGCTTTCACATGAAAGATCAGAACTGCGGCTACTGCGTCAAAGGCGAACCGCTGGCTAAGTTTGGCATCTACGTCGGTGATTTATCGGTCAGTATGTTGGTTTTATTCAAGGAGCAGAGTCATCCCGGCCGCTGCATCGTCGCTTATAAAGATCATGTAAGCGAAATGACGGACTTGAGCGATGAAGAACGAAATGCCTTCTTTGCTGACGTTGCACGGGCTTCGAAGGCCATTCATGCAGCTTTTCATCCGGACAAAGTAAACTATGGTGCTTATGCCGATTCAGGACATCACTTGCATATCCACTTAGTTCCCAAGTATAAAGATGAATTCGAATGGAACGGAACCTTTGTCATGAATCCCGACCGCGTTTACTTGACAGATGCAGACTATGAAGATATGATTGATAAAATAAAGAAACAATTGTAAAACTAAGTAACCGGGGACTGTCTGCTGCGACAGTCCCATCTTATCTCATGGAGGAATCAAAATGAAGAATGTGCTTACTATTGGTGAAGCGATGGGACTTCTCATTGCTGAAGAAACGGGGCCGTTGGAATCGGTCGAACATTTTTCCCGCCACGTCTGCGGGGCTGAACTGAACTATGCCGTCGGTATGGCTCGTTTGGGAAATAATGTATCGTATATCTCTAAGGTCGGTATCGATCCCTTTGGCCGCTGCATCGTCAATTTTCTGAAAGAAAATAACATCCACGAACAGTACGTCTGGACCGATGACGACCATATGACGGGATTCCAGATGAAGGAAAAGGTCGTCGAAGGCGATCCTTTCGTAGCCAATATCCGTAAGCATACGGCATTCTCTCATTTTCAGCCGGCTGATTTAGCCGGTATCGACTGGGCCGGTGTCGATCACCTTCATGTGACGGGGATTCCCCTGGCTTTGTCGGAATCGTGCCGGGAAACGATTTATACGCTTATGATGCGGGCTCACAGCAAGGG
>NZ_JAXIXE010000009.1:0-94913 GCF_036305205.1 Megasphaera massiliensis | reverse complement strand
TTTAAAAGAGCGTTTAGATATGGTAGAATGGACATGAGACATGGCGGAGACCTCCTAATGGTGTTTTGTGGTGAATCTATCATAACAGAGATCTCCGTTTATGTCTTTTTTTATATGTCCGAATTCATTATACAATCAACCCCGCAGAAAAAATGAAAAAATAAAGGAAGTCTTATGGTGAAAAAAATATGTTCCTGGATCATTGGCGTCATCCTTACCGTCTTGGTCCTCTTCATCGGTGTGTTTTCCTTTTGGTATTTCGGTTCGACCAACTATCATCTGACCGGTGTGCCTGTCTTGAACTATCACCAGGTAAATAATAAGTTCAATACAGTCCTGACCATGAAGCCTGCCGATTTTGAACAACAGATAAAGTACCTTCATGACAACGACTACCATGCTATTACCTTGGAACAGTTCGACGCCTATATGCGGGGCGAAGGCGACCTGCCCGACCGGCCGGTCCTCATTACCTTTGATGACGGCTACGTCGACAATTATGAAGACGCCTATCCCATCTTGAAGAAGTATCACATGAGGGGGACGATCTTCCTCATCATCAACCTCGTGGGAACGCCGGGCTATCTGACTTGGGACCAGGTTCATGAAATGGCGGCTGACGGCATGGAATTCGGATCCCATACGATGAGTCATAAGCCCTTGACCAGCTTTGACCGCCAGGGCGCACGGTATGAGCTGCAGGCCTCTAAAGCCGCCATCGAAAAGGCGACGGGCAAGCCTTGTGAGTTCATCGCCTTCCCGGAAGGGAAGTATAATGATATGGTCATGGAGGAAACGAAAGAAGCCGGATACCGCTATGCCTTTACGGTTAATACGGGCCGCGATTTTCCCTGGGACGACCCTTATGACCTCGACCGCGTCCCGCTGTTTGAGGGACCTATCAGTTTCAACCATTTCCGGTTCCGCCTGACCTTCAGTGCCTTTAGTGCTCTTTTGTGGAAGAGCCACCAATATTTCAGCCATATCGAAATCACCAAAGATTTGGCCCAGCACATTCCCGAACCATAGTAGGAACCTTCTTTGACAATGAAACCCCGGTTTCAGGTACATCCTGGAACCGGGGTTTTTGTCTGTGTCGTCTACAGTCTGCCCGTAAGGACGGCATCCTTTAGGCGTCTTACGTTGTCTGTATCGTATTCGATTTGTTCTGACCAGCGGCGGAGGGCTTCCGGAAGATCGCCCGAGGCGGTTGCCGTAAGGGCGATAAAATCCGTATTGCGGGCTGCATAGCAGGCAAGGGTTTCTATGGGGGAATCGGCAAAGGTTTCCAGCTGACGATAAAAGATATAATCGTATATCCGCTGGTATAAGACCTTGTCACGTGTGATGGATGCCTGTACGGTTTCTCTTTCCGGCCGCTTCGTTTTTAGTGCCATAAGCGCTGCTGTCCAAGCCTCGTCGATAGGTTCGGTTTCAGAAAAAATAGCTAAGAGACGTTCGCTGGCGCTTTCTGATGGGTTGGGCTCATAAATCAGGAGGTCTTTTGGCAGGTCGCAGCCAATATCCTGTAAGAGGCTGCCCAAGGTCCGAAGCGTCGACGGGTCCTCACTGTCAAAGAAATAAAGGGGAGCACGTTCTTTTAGCAGCAGTTCGCAGGCCGCTTCACAGGCAAGGCCCAGGCCGCCGAGTTGGTACTCTTGGCCGGCATCGTCGGTAAGCCATTCAAAGAAGCGGGGATGGAGGCGGCAGATATCGCAGAGGATGGTGTCGCCACCTTCTAAGATGAGCCGGCAGAGTCCGTCCGTACGAAGGAAGGGACAGGTCTCGTCTTCGGTCAGGACGAAGTGCCAAGCATCAGGGCCTTCTTCGATATGGTGTCGGATGGCCTCGCCTAACGGACCTTGGAGATCCTGGTAGTACGCGGCGGTGGTGTCGTCGATGTCGATTTCCCAGCCTTTGCAGCAGGTATGGCGGCAGTCGCCGGCCTTACAGCGGAAATGGGGATAAAAATCAGGAATAATCAAAAGAAGGCGTCCTTTCTAGGTGACAGGGAGACAAAAAAAGGAGCTGCCGTAACAGCTCCTTTTTTGAAAGCTAGAATTCATATGTCGTTCCCGGATCTACGACCTGTACAGGAATGTTGTACTTCGTTTCCGTCAGTTTTTTGTATTCCTGCGGGTCGGCTTCGATGATCGGCCAGGTCTTGTAATGGATGGGGATGACGAAATGGGGCTGCACCCATAAGGCTGCCAGGGCCGCATCCTCCATGCCCATGGTGAAGTTGTCGCCAATGGGCAGGACGGCGCAATCGATTTGACCGAAGCGATCGAGAATTTTCATATCTGAGAAGAGGCCCGTGTCGCCGGCAAAATAGACGCGTTTGCCGCCGAATTCGACGATGACACCACAGGCCAGTCCGCCTGCAATGCCCGAGCCGTGAAAGGCCGGAGTCAGCCGCACCTTGCCGAAGGGGAAGGAAGCGCTGCCGCCAACGTGCATGGCATGAGCCTTACAGCCTGCATCAGCCGCTTTGTTTGCGATTTCTGCCGTGCTGATAATCGTTGCGTCATTTGCTTTGGCAATGGCTTCAGCATCGCCGTAGTGGTCGCCGTGACCGTGGGTGATGATGATGTATTGACAGGCAATATCAGTAGGACAGATGTCTGTCCAAGGATTATCGGTAATGAACGGATCAAAGAGAATCGTCGTAACGTCATCAGAAAGGGTGAATGCGGAATGACCATAGTAGTTAAATTTCATGATAGCCTCTGCTCCTAAAGACGAATCAGTCTTTTTCTGTACTGTTCAAGCTCCATTTCTTCCATTCTTCGAGCCAATCCTTGACGTGTTTCTGCGGGAGCGAGCCACAGAAGGTGTTCTTCAAGGTCTTGCGGAGTTCGTCTTCTTTGGCGCCGAGAGGATAGACGTCTTTATATTCGTCATAGACGTTCCAGAAGTCGCGCATATGCAGGTTGGCATAGGTTTCGCCATAGATTTTGAAACAGGTATCGCATAAGGTGATGAAGACGGCTTCGTCGTTGTGCTGGTTGGCGTCGTCGAGGAAACAGCAGCGGGTGTAGAGATGCATTTTGCTGCCGAAGAGCTGACGCAGGTAGTCATAGACTTCGGAAACCATCTGGGGCTGCAGCTGCAGCAATCTACAGCCGGGAGCGAAATACATAGGGTACTGAGCAATGTTGTCAAAATTGTCCATAAAAAGACACCTCTTTCTAAAAAATTTACAGAAAAACTGTATTTCTATTAAACAATAACTATTATTCATAAGTGTACCATAAAAAAGTCATAAACGCAATGTTCCTCTTGTACTTCCTGTATAAATCCTGTACAATATCCATTGGAGAGTGATATAACATGCATATCGTAATGGTAGAGCCGGAAATTCCCGGCAATACGGGCAACGTCGCCCGGTTGTGTGCAGCCAATCATATTTCACTGCACTTGGTAAAGCCTCTAGGGTTTTCCATTGATGATAAGCACTTAAAACGGGCAGGACTCGATTACTGGTCCCTCGTCGACGTCCGGGTCCATGAAAATTTTCAGGAAGTCCTGGATACATATAAGGAGCATCGCTTTTTTTATTTAACGACGAAATCGGAACAGTGTTACGCCGATATCCAGTTCCAAGAAGACGACTTTCTCGTATTCGGCAAGGAAACAAAAGGCCTTCCGGAAGACCTGTTAAAGGCCAATCCTGAACGCTGTTTCCGGGTTCCCATGGTAGAAGACGCACGGAGTCTCAACCTGTCGAATACCGTCGCCATCGTATCCTATGAAGCTATGCGTCAGCTCGGTTTCCCGGGCTTGGCCAAGAGCGGCATTGGCATTAAGAATCTTCGATAGTCAAGGCCCTCTATTTTTAGAATAATGAGGTGTAAAACGTGGAAATTTATGATAAGGCTCATGAATTGGCCGGTGTCATTCAGGATTGTGAAGAATATAAGGCCCTTCTCGCTGCCGGTGAGAAGCTTAACAGCGACGAAAAGACCAAGAAGCTGGTCCGTGATTTTCTGATGCTCCAGGCACAGCTCGCCTATGCCCAGTCGATGGGAGATAAACCGATCCGCAAGAAAATCGAACTGTTGAATCAGAAAGCCGAATTGGTGAAACGAAATGAAACGGCTGTAGAATATTTGACCCATTACAACAAATGGCAGGGTATGGCCGGTGAAGTATTTCAGATTATTCAAAATGCAATGGCAGAAGGAATGAGCATCCTTGATTAATAAATATGCACTGACGACTTTTGTCTCAGAATTAAGTAAATCCATTCCCACAGGACGGATTCTGCTGAACGAACCGATGAGCGAACATACGACTTTTGCCGTCGGCGGTCCGGCAGATGTATTAGTGCTGCCCGAATCGGTTAAGGAAATGTCTTTGGCCATCCGGGCTGCTCGGCGATTAGATTTGGTTGTCACTGTTCTCGGCGGCGGGTCCAACGTCCTTGTCCGCGACGGCGGCATCCGCGGCGTCGTCATTCAGCTGCAGTCCTTGAAAAAGACCTTGGCCTGCCATGACCGTAAAATTTTGGCCAGTGCCGGATACATGTTAAAGGACGTCTGCCAGTTCGCTCAGGAAAATGGCCTGACAGGGATGGAATTTGCCTGCGGCATTCCGGGAACCCTCGGTGGGGCCGTATTCATGAACGCCGGCGCTTACGACGGCGAAATGAGCCATGTTGTGTCGCGGGTACGCGTCGTAGACCGCAAAGGCAGCGTCCGTACCTATGAAGCACCGGACTTCGGCTTTTCTTATCGCCAAAGCCGATTCCAGAAGTCTCAGGAATTCGTCGTCGAAGTCGAATTGACCCTGCGCAGCGGCAAGGGCGACGAAATCCAGGCCAAGATGGACGATCTCATGCATCGCCGCCGCAGCAAGCAGCCCCTCGAGATGCACAGTGCCGGCAGTACCTTTAAGCGGCCGCCGGGATATTTTGCCGGGACCCTCATCGACCAGACCGGCTTAAAAGGCCTGTCCTGCGGCGATGCCCAAGTATCGACGAAACATGCCGGTTTCGTCGTCAATACGGGGCATGCCTCGGCCAAGGACGTCCTCAACGTCATCCATGAAGTGCAGGCTCGGGTCGAACAGGCCCATGGCGTCCATTTGGAAACAGAAGTCCGTATCATCGGGGAAGATTAAGCAGTCATCCGTGGTTTGTTTGAAAAATGTATATGGAAAGGCAGTTTACCCTCAGTTGTCATGTCCCTTTCGGTGGCATAACGGTTGGCGGGAGGCTGCCTTTTTGTGCTTTTTTTAGGCCGGTTTCCGAAAGGGGAATCAAATCGTCTTATGTTGTATGAGCATGAATAAAATGTTATTATAATATTATAAAGACGGGGTGCGGGGAAATCTATGAAAAAGGCAGGTTAGTACCATGGATAAGATGGCTGTGTGGAAGCAAATGATCGATATCATAAAAACGGATGTAACGCCGGCGACGGGTTGTACCGAGCCGATTGCACTGGCTTACGCGGCGGCGGTCGCTGCCCGTGAACTTGGTGAACCGGTGCGCTTTATCGACGGACTGGTGTCAGCCAATTTGATGAAAAACGGCATGGGCGTCACCGTGCCGGGAACGGGCATGCCGGGCCTTGCCATTGCGGCTGCTGTCGGCGCCCTCGGCGGCGATGCCGATGCCGGTCTTCAGGTGCTGCAGCATCTGACGCCGGACGTCGTGACTCTCGGGAAAAAATACGTCGCTGACGGTAAGATCACCGTTTCCGTCAAAGACAATACGCCTCATGTGCTCTATGCCGAAGCCGTTGTATATGGTGAAAACCATCGGGTACAGGTCATCATCGTCGACGACCACACGAATATCGTTTATATCGAAAAAGACGGTCGGCCGATTCTGGATGAACGCGTCGAGGCCGGCAGCGAAGAAGATCCCAAGATTGCCTTCCTCAATGGCCTGACGTTGGCCGATATCGTCGATTTTGCTGAACGCGTACCCTATGGGGATATCGCTTTCTTGATAGAAGCGGAACGCCTCAACGACCACTTGTCGAAAGAAGGCCTCACGGGGATGTACGGTCTCAAGGTAGGTTACAGTCTGCAGCAAATGATTAAAAAAGGTCTCTTGGCCGACGACTTGATGCAGGCCATCCGCATCCGCTCCGTTGCCGCCTCCGACGCGCGGATGGGCGGGGCTGCTTTTCCGGCTATGACCAATTCCGGATCGGGAAATCAGGGCATTGCTGCAACTGAACCGGTCACGGTCGTGGCTGACTTTTTAAAAGTCGATGAAGAAAAAAGAGTCCGTGCCCTGGCCTTGTCCAGTATGGTTGCCATCTATGCCCACAGTTTCCTACCTAAACTCTCGGCCTTCTGTGCGACCGTTACGGCTGCTATGGGAGCTGCTGCCGCCATGGCCTGGCTGTTAGCCGACGACGACCCCTTAGGCGCTATTGAAAAGACCATAGCGACCATGTCAGGTTCTGTTGTCGGCATGGTCTGTGACGGCGCTGCCAACAGCTGCGGCATGAAGGTCCTGGCCTCGGTTACCAGTGCTTATGAAGCGGTCCTCTTAGCCCTCAGCGACGTGCGGGTGGCCGGATCTGACGGTCTTGTCGCTAATTCGGCGGATGAATGTCTCAGAAATGTCGGCTTCTTGGCGACGAAGGGGATGCAGCAGACCGACGATGAAGTCCTGGAAATCATGCTCCACAAGAATCAAGCATAAGAAATAAATCTACTTCAAACAGCACGAAAGGCGAGATTAGAACGGCCTTTCGTGCTGTTTTGCTTTTCTTAATTAAAATTTGGGTAAAGATGTAAAATTAATGCCGGCGCCTTGAAAACATGGACAATTTTTTCTATTCGTGCTATACTAACCTAGTTTATAACTATGTTGTTATATGAGAGAGAGGATATTAGATGGAACGCACAGATATTAGAAACATTGCCATTATCGCTCACGTTGACCATGGTAAGACGACTCTCGTCGATGCCATGCTTAAACAGAGCCATGTTTTCCGTTCGAATGAAAAGGTAGAAGAACGGGTCATGGACTCGGGAGACATCGAACGTGAACGAGGCATTACAATCTTATCCAAAAATACATCGGTCATGCATGAAGGCGTCAAGATCAACATCGTCGACACGCCGGGGCATGCTGACTTTGGCGGCGAAGTTGAACGCGTACTGAATATGGTTGACGGCGTACTTTTGCTGGTCGACGCTTTTGAAGGCCCCATGCCGCAGACGAAATACGTTTTGCGAAAGGCTTTGGAACAGCAATTGAAGCCGATCGTCGTCATCAATAAGATCGACAAACCCGGTGCCCGCGTATCGGAAGTCGAAGACGAAGTCTTGGAACTGTTCATGGAACTCGACGCCAGTGACGAACAGCTCGATTTCCCGGTTGTCTACGCCAACGGCCGTGACGGCATTGCCAAAACGTCTATGGATGAAGAAAGCGACAACCTCGAACCCTTGTTCAATACGATCATTAAATACTGCCCGGCTCCTAAGGGCGATCTCGAAGGCCCGCTCCAGTTCATGGTTACGACCCTCGACTACGACGACTATGTCGGTAAAATCGCCATCGGCCGTATCGTCCGCGGCAAGATGCGTGCCAACCAGAACGTCGTCGTCACTGACGGCGAAAGCCAGCGCAAGGCTAAGATCGGCCGCGTTTACACCTATGAAGGCTTGAAGCGCGTCGAACAGGAAGAAGCCGGCATGGGCGAAATTGCCTGCATCGTCGGTATTTCCGACCTCAAGATCGGTGAAACCGTCACCGACCCGCAGAATCCGGAAGCCTTGCCGCGCATCGACATCGACGAACCGACCTTGTCCATGATTTTCTACGTCAACGACAGCCCCTTCGCCGGCCAGGAAGGGGAATACGTCACCAGCCGTCACCTTCGCGACCGCTTGTTCCGCGAAATCCAGACCAACGTATCCCTCCGCGTCGAAGAAACGGACAGCGCCGATGCCTTTAAAGTATCGGGCCGTGGTGAACTCCACATCGCTGTCCTTATCGAAGAAATGCGCCGTCAGGGCTACGAACTCCAGATCGGTAAGCCCAGCGTCATTACGAAAGAAATCAACGGCCAGCGCTGCGAACCGCTGGAAGCGCTCACTATCGACGTTCCGCCTGAATTCATGGGCGCTGTCATGGAAAAACTCGGTACCCGTAAAGCGGAAATGGTCAATATGACCGACATTTCCGGCTACACCCGCCTGGAATTCATCATTCCGGCCCGCGGCCTCATCGGCTTCCGCAGTGAATTCCTGACGGCTACCAAGGGCAACGGCATCATGTACCATGTCTTCCAGGGCTATGCTCCTTGGAAGGGCGACATCCCGGGCCGTACGCGCGGCAGCTTAGTCGCCTTCGAATCGGGCACGACGACGGGCTACGGTATCTTCAACCTCCAGGACCGCGGCACGATGTTCATTAAGCCGGGCGAAGAAATCTACCTCGGCCAGGTCGTCGGTGAAAGCAACCGCGACGTCGACATCGATGTCAACCCCTGCAAGAAGAAGCACTTGACCAACACCCGTTCTTCGGCATCGGACGAAGCCCTGCGCTTGACGCCGCCCCAGGATATGGGCCTTGAAAAATCTTTGGAATGGATCAATGACGACGAACTCGTCGAAGTTACGCCGCAGAGCATCCGTATCCGCAAAGCTATCCTCGACAAACACGACCGCAAAAAGGCTATGCGCCGCGGCCAGTAATACAGCCTATGAAGAGAAGGTTTGCTGCACTTGCAGTAAGCCTTCTTTTTTCTTGACTTTGAGCATGCTCTAAGGCGTATAATGAAAAAGAACCGTTTAAGGTCATTTATGGTAGGAGGTAAGGTTATGGAAAAATCAAAAGTGTATTTTACCGATTTTCGTTGTCATCCGGGAACGAACAATTTACAGAAGCTGCAGAAACTCTGTAAGAAGGCCGGCATCGGAAATATCAACTTTGAAGGCAAATTCGTTGCTATCAAACTCCATTTCGGGGAACTGGGCTGTTTGGCATCCCTGCGTCCGCAGTACGTCAAAGCCGTTGCTGACGTCGTTAAAGAATTGGGCGGTCGTCCTTTCTTGACGGACTGCAACACCCTCTATCCGGGCAGTCGTAAACATGCCCTGGAACATATGGACTGTGCCAACCTCAATGGTTATAACACGGTGACGACAGGCTGTCAGATCATCATTGGAGACGGTCTCCGCGGTACAGATGAAGTTGAAATCCCCGTTAAAAACGGCGAATACGTCGAAACGGCTAAAATCGGCCGGGCCATTATGGATGCCGACGTCTTCATCAGCCTGGCTCACTTCAAAGGTCATGAATCGACGGGCTTTGGCGGTGCCATTAAAAATATCGGCATGGGCTGCGGCAGCCGTGCCGGTAAGATGGAACAACATTCGTCAGGCAAACCCGTTGTCGACGAAAGCCTGTGCCGCAACTGTCATCGCTGCGCCAAAGAATGCGGCTCGGATGCCATCATCTATGAAAACAATGTAGCTCATATCGTCCAGGAACTGTGCAAGGGCTGCGGTCGCTGCATCGGTGCCTGTGCCTTTGACGCCATCCAGACTGTCGAATGGGACGCCAATGAAAAACTCGACCGCAAAATGGCCGAATATGCTCAGGCTGTCTGTCAGGATCGTCCGTGCTTCCATATCAACATGGTCATGGACATTTCTCCGAACTGTGACTGTCATGCTGAAAACGACGCCCCCATTCTGCCGAATATCGGCATGTTTGCGTCCTTTGACCCGGTAGCCCTCGACCAGGCCTGTGTCGATGCCTGTCAGAAGGCGACGCCCATGGCCAACAGCCAGCTGTCCGATCATTTAGCTCAGCCCGATTGGCATCACCACCACGATCATTTCCTCGACAGCAATCCCAACGTCGACTGGAAGACGACCTTGGAACATGCGGAAAAAATCGGTTTGGGTACGCGGGAATACGAATTAGTTACCGTTCATTAAGTACACATAACCTGTCTCCCCAGGTACTTTGCCCCTATAAGTCACGCCGGCTTATAGGGGCTTTTTCGGCCCACGGGACCGCTTTATGACGCGGGGCAAAAGGCACATCTGGTAGGAAAGGAGGCCCTTCCTTTTTTCTTGCCACAGGATACTGATATATGCTATCATGTAATGTAAACCTAAATTACGATTTTATAAAAATGGAGAGACATACATGGATTTTCAGCGCAATCAATTTTATCATATTATATCCTACGGCTGTCAGGCCAATGTGTCGGACAGTGAGCACTACGCAGGCCAGTTGGAAGCCTTAGGCTACCACCATACGGAAGACCTCGACATGGCCGACGTCATCTTGGTCAACACCTGCTGCGTCCGGGAAACGGCGGAAGATAAGACCTTGGGGAAAATCGGGGAATTCAAGCATTTGAAGGCCAAGAATCCCGATCTCATCATCGCCATCACCGGCTGCATGGCTCAGGAATGGCAGGATAAGCTCTTTAAAAGGGCACCCCATATCGATTTGGTCATTGGGACCCACAACATTCACAAGCTCATCGAACTCATTGAAAAGCGGAACAGCAAAAAGGCTCACTACATGGAAGCCGATATGAGTCTGCCGGCCTTTCACGACATGCCGGTCAAGCGCTTTCAGAATTTCTTTGCCTGGATTCCCATCATGAACGGCTGCAATAAGTTCTGTACCTACTGCATCGTTCCTTACGTCCGGGGCCGTGAAGTGAGCCGTCCCATTGATGCCATCGTCGAAGAAATCAAGAAAGTTGCTGCCGAAGGCTATAAGGAAATCACCCTTCTCGGCCAGAATGTCAATTCCTACGGTCTCGATTTAAAGGACGGCACGGACTTTTCCAAACTCGTGAAGGCTGTCGACGCCATTGACGGCATCGAGCGGGTCCGCTACATGACAAGTCACCCCAAGGACATGACCTTTGCCATGATCGACGCCATTGCCGAAAGCCAAAAAATCGTCAATCACATGCATCTGCCCATTCAGTGCGGGTCCGATGAACTCTTAAAGAAGATGAACCGCGGCTATACGACGGAACATTATTTAGAACTTGTCGACTACGCCAGAAAGCGCATGCCCGATTTGGTCCTGACGACGGATATCATCGTCGGCTTCCCGGGAGAAACGGAAGCCATGTTCCAGGATACGCTGGACCTTTTAAAACGCGTCCAGTATGATATGGCCTATACCTTCATCTATTCGCCGCGGACGGGAACGCCGGCAGCGACGATGGAAGGCCAAATCCCGCAGGACGAAAAGAGCCGCCGCCTGCAGCGTCTGATGGATGTCCAAAACGTATACAGCTTGCAGAAAAATAAAGAAATGGAGAATCAGGTCTACGACGTCATCGTCGAAGGTCCGACGAAGAACGATGCCGATCATTGGTTTGGTCGGACGACGGGCAATAAGATGATCATCTGGGAAAATGACGGAACTGTTGCCATCGGCGATACCGTCCCCGTGGCTGTCGATAAAGGTCAGACATGGGTTCTCAAAGGCCACTTAGTACACTAAGGAAGGTGAGACTTTGGCAGGAAAAAAATTAACGCCCATGATGGAGCAGTACATGGAAGTCAAAGAGCAGTGCCAGGATAAGATCCTCTTTTTCCGCCTCGGCGACTTCTATGAGATGTTTTTTGACGATGCCTTGACGGTGTCGCGCGAACTCGATTTGACATTGACCGGCCGGGCCGGCGGCAATAAGGAAAAAGTCCCTATGTGCGGCGTCCCCTTTCATTCGGCCGATACCTATATCGAGCGCTTGGTCCATAAAGGGTATAAGGTTGCGATTTGTGAACAAATTGAAGATCCCAAATTGGCCAAGGGCCTCGTCAAGCGGAAAATCATCAAGGTCATCACGCCGGGGACGATTACCCTGGAAAATGCCGTAGCTTCAAAACAGAATAACTATATCGGCTGCCTCACGGCAAGTGACGGCATCATTTCCATGGCCCTAACGGATGTTACGACCGGTGAGTGCCTATGGGCCGACTGCGCTGCCTCCGAGATGGGCGACGTTTTATTTGACATCCTTGCCGTCTACGAGCCGAGTGAACTGATTTACGCCAATATGGGCGAGTATATGAAAACGGTACAGCACTACCTGAAGGGACACCTGAGTCAGTGCACGGTGACGGCCTTTGCCGTCGATGACAGCGTCGATTATAAGGAACAAGCCAAGTCGTATTTTGAGGCCGAAGCCTTTGCCGCCGCATCGCGGGCCGGAACCTGCATCGGCATCCTCCTGAACTATGTCAGGGATGTCATGCAGTCCGATATTTCGCATATCAATTCGCTGGAACATATCGATAATGAACGGCGCCTGGTCATCGACGCTGCCAGCCTGCGCCATTTGGAAGTTACCCAGAACGTCCGCGACGGCGGTCGCCGGGGCACCCTCCTCGACGTCCTCGACAAGACCAATACGGCTATGGGCGGAAGGCTTCTTCGCAAGTGGCTTGAAGCGCCGCTCATCCGCATCGCTGATATTACGCGTCGCCAAGATGCCGTAGAAGACTTGGTCCTCCATGAAATCATGCGCCAGGATCTCTCTGACGTCCTCGATCGGATTTACGACTTCGAACGCATTTTGACGCGCATCGAAACGGGGACGGCGACGCCGAAGGACATGGTTGCCCTGCGCGAATCCTTGGCCGTTATTCCTCAACTGAAAGACGTCTTGAAAGGGGCTGAAGCCGACTTGCTGCACAGCCTGAATGATCGCCTTAAGACCCATGATGACGTCTACGACCTCTTATGCCGGGGCATTAAGGATGAACCGGGCTTGGTCATCCGCAACGGCGGCGTCATCCGCGACGGCTTTTCGCCGGATCTCGACGAAATCCGCTCCATTGCCGCTAACAGCCATGCCTTTTTGCAGCAGCTCGAAGAAGAAGAAAAAGAAAAGACCGGCATCAAGCTGAAAATCGGCTATACGAAGGTCTTTGGCTATTATTTTGAAATCTCTCATTCCAATACCAAACCGATTCCCGACTACTACGTGCGCAAGCAGACCTTGGTCAACGCCGAACGCTATATTACGCCGGAGCTGAAGGAATTTGAAATAAAGGCTCTGACCAGTCAGGAACGGATGCTGGAATTAGAATATAAATTGTTCGGCGACATTCGCCGCCAAATCCAGGCCCATATCCCGGCCATGCAGGAAACGGCCCGAGCCATTGCCCGCGTCGACTGCCTGTACAGTTTGGCGGCGACCGCCTACGATAACCGCTACGTCCGGCCATCCCTCAATACGAAATCCGCCATTCGCATCAAAGACGGCCGCCATCCCATTGTCGAGCGGTATTTGAAAGATGAATTGTTCGTCCCTAACGACGTCAACTTAAATCATGACGACCATGAAATTCTGGTCATAACCGGACCCAACATGGCCGGGAAATCGACGTATATGCGCCAGGTAGCCGTACTGGTCCTCATGGCTCAGGCCGGGTCCTTCATTCCGGCCAAAGAAGCCTCTATCTGCCCGGTAGACCGCATCTTTACCCGTATCGGCGCCAGCGACGACATCTTGACCGGCCAGAGTACCTTCATGGTGGAAATGAAGGAAGTCTCTTATATCTTAAAACATGCCACCTCCCGAAGCCTGCTCATCCTCGATGAAATCGGCAGGGGAACGAGTACCTTCGACGGCATGTCCATCGCCCGGGCTGTCATCGAATACTGCCTGAAAAACGTCCACGGCCTGACCTTGTTTGCTACGCATTATCACGAGCTCATCGCCATGGCCGACGACTCGCCGAAGATTAAAAACTATACCGTCGCCGTTAAGGAACGGGGCAAGCACATCAAGTTCCTGCGGCGCATCGTTCCCGGCGGGGCCGACCGCAGTTACGGCCTTCACGTCGCTCGTTTGGCAGGGCTGCCGGAAAGCCTTTTAAAACGAGCGGACGTCATTCTTGAAGAGTTGGAAAAAGAAGGGGGCGGAACGATGCCGGCTCAAAGGCCGGTCGTTCAAGAGCCCTCCCCCATGGGAGACAGCCTCTTTTCCAGCCCGGTCATCGACAAGCTCCTCGGTGTCGATGTGAGCAGCATGACGCCTATTGAAGCGATTTCTTTCTTATATAGTCTGCAAAAAGATGCTAAAGAAGGAAGTGGGATCCATTGAGTTCAATCATTCATGTCTTAGATGAAGCAACACGCAATAAAATCGCTGCCGGTGAAGTCGTCGAACGGCCGGCGTCGTGCATCAAAGAGCTCGTCGAAAATGCCATTGATGCCGGAGCCTCTTCCGTTGAGGTAGAAATTGCCGACGGCGGCCAGTCTTATATGCGGGTCACTGACGACGGCTGCGGCATGAGTGCCGAAGATGCTAAAAAATGTATCATCCGCCACGGGACGAGTAAAATCAGTTCCGTCGAAGATATCTTTGCCATTACGTCCTTAGGCTTTCGCGGCGAAGCCGTACCCAGCATCGCTGCCGTGTCGCACATGCAGATCACGACTCGTCAGGAAGGGGATGACTTTGCAACGCACCTCCTACTCGACGGCGGCGTCATTACGTCGGAAGACCAAGCCGGAGCTCCGGTGGGGACGACGATGGAGGTAAGCGACCTCTTTTATAATACGCCGGCCCGACGGAAGTTCTTAAAGAGTGAACGGACGGAAAGCTCCAAGATTTCGGAAATGGTCACCAAACTGGCCTTAGCCAATCCGTCTATTGCCTTTACCTTTACCAATAACGGCCGAACGACGATGAAGACCGGCGGTACCGGTGACTTGCGAGAAACGATTGCCAATATCTACGGTGCTCAAGTGGCTCGAGAAGTCTTTGCCATTAAGGGCGAGCAGGACGGCATTACCCTCGAAGGCTATGTGGGAAAGCCATCGGTCTTAAAGAGCAACCGCGGCTGGCAGACGTGCATCGTCAATCAGCGAATCGTCCATAACCCCTTGATGTTCAAGGCCATTGACAACGCCTATCACGCCATGCTGCCAAAATCGGGCTATCCCTTTGCCATGCTCCATCTTCGCGTCGACCCGGCGGCCATTGACGTCAACGTTCATCCGGCTAAGACGGAAATCAAGTTTTCCGATGAACAGGCCGTTTACCGGGCCATCTACCGCAGCATTGTAACGGCTCTGGTTGAGCAGGAAAAGCCGGAAGACATGGCCAAGACGATTGAACCGCCGTCAGAAGAAAAGACAATGGGACTTCCGGCCGTCGAAGAGATACGCATTGCGCCGTCTCATCCGGCATCGACTGAAAAGTCCTCTTCTCCCGTGTCGGCAGTTCCTCAGCCTGCGGCACTGTTTACCGTCGACAAAGCGATTGCTTCGGAAAAAACGGATTCCCTGCGGGAAGAACCGAGCCCGGCCCGCTCCTTTACCGGCCGCCCTGCTTCTTCGATTCCCCGTCAGGAGCGGACTTATGAACCGCCGACTCGAACCGGTGACAGCAGTCGCCTCTTTTCAGAGGCCCTGGCTCAGCACGGACAAGGTGGCAGTGCGATGGAAGCCGCTGCATCAGATGCAGGGGAAGATGCGCCGAAAATCGTCTTTGAAGGCGATGACGACGTCTTTATCCCCCTCGGCGTCGTAGCTGACTGCTTCATCGTCGCCAAGAAAGGGCAGGATCTGTACATCGTCGATCAGCATGCAGCCCACGAACGGATTCGTTACGACACCTTCTGCCGCCGCGTCGAACGGATGCCGAGTCAACAGCTGCTGACGCCGGAATTCATTGAAGTCGACGGCGACGATATGACCCTCCTCTTGGAGCGGCAGAACATCTTTTCCGACTTGGGATATGCCTACTCTGAAGCCGGGCCGTCGACACTTCGTATAGAAGAAGTTCCCTGCGATCTGCAGAGCAGCGACATTGCAGATTCATTGAAGGATATCTGCCAACTCCTCCACGACCAGAAAGAGCCCGATAAGGCCATGGTCCGCCATCGCTCCCTGGCGTATCTCTCGTGTCACGGTGCTGTAAAGGCCGGCGACCAACTTAATATCCGCCAGATGAAGCAGCTCTTGGACGATCTCTTCCACACGGAAAAACCTTACGTCTGCCCTCACGGCCGACCGATTATCATACGCTTTACGCCGAAAGAATTGGCCCATCTCTTTAAACGGACATGAGGACGAATATCTACGTCGTGCCTTCCTTAAAGGCCAAAGAAAAATTGCAGGATGAGGGAAGGGCCTGGGCTGAAGCAATGGGCTTTTCCTTTGTGCCTCGGCGCAAGCGGACCATCTCCGATTTGATGAAGGACTATGGAGAAAATTTCCTCGTCTACTCGTCTCGGGGACCTCAAATCGATCGCCCCGAAGGCAGCCATTTTTTCAGCCTCAATATGGCTGAACTGCGGATTCAGCACCTTCGCAAGGGGCAGCCGGATCATTTGCTGACGGCCCTTCAGGGAGGGACTCCGGGGGATGTGCCCTTGTCGGTCCTGGACTGCACCTGCGGCTTTGGCGCCGACTCCATTGTCGCCTCCTTTGGACTGCCCGAAGGATCGATTTTTCACGCCTTAGAGGTGTCGCCGCTTCTTTCGGCTGTGACGTCCTGGGGTTTTTCCTGCTTCGTCCACGATAAGGATGACGTCACGGCGGCCTTGCGCCGCATTTCGCTGCATTGCGGCGATTATCGTCACTATCTCGAAGCAGACGGCGGGCCTTTTTATGACGTCCTCTACTTCGACCCCATGTTCCGGCGCCCCGTCGAAGGGAGCTGCCAGTTCCAGCCCGTGCGGGCCATCATGGATCACGGCAGTCTCACGTCGGACCTCATTGAGCGGGCCCTTCAGAAGGCACGGCGCCGGGTCGTCATTAAAGAACGGGACTTTCGTCAATTGTGTCGGGATTTCCCGACGGCGACATTGTATGGCGGCAAATACAGTCACATTGGCTATGCCGTATTGGAGTGTGAATCATGGAAAAAGTAATTGCCATCATCGGCCCGACGGCGGTGGGAAAGACAGCCCTCAGCTTTTCCCTGGCCGATCACTACGGGACCGACCTCATTTCCGGCGATGCCTATCAAATTTATCGCCACATGGATATCGGCACGGCCAAGCCAACGGCCGATGAACTGACCCGGTACCGCCATTATTTAATCGATATCGCCGACCCTGATGAGCCGTATTCGGCTGCTAAATTCTGCTGCATGGCAGGTGAGGCTATTACCAAAATCAATGGGGAGGAGAAGATTCCCATCCTCGTCGGCGGCACGGGCCTTTACGTCCAGTCCCTCCTCGAAGGCTACGACTTTCAGGCCTCGCGGATGACGGAAGCCGATAAACGGCGAGCTCAGGCCAAGTTAGAAGGGCTCGATGAGGAAACCCTCAAAGACTATATCCGAAAAGAAACGGATTGGGAGCCGCCGGACTGGCACGAACTCTTGTCCAACACCCACCGCTTGACGCGGCTGGTCAGCGCTGTCGAACAGGGCGAGGGAAAATCCTTCGTCCGCCAGGGCAAGGCCCGTGATCTCGTCTATGACGCCTATGTCATCGGCCTTCGCCTGCCTCGGGAAGTTTTGTACGCCCGTATCGAAGAACGAGTCGACATCATGATAGAAGGCGGTTGGATTGACGAAGTCCGCCATCTCCTGAACCTTGGTTTTTCCCTTGACTCTCAGGCCATGAAGGCTATCGGCTATCAGGAATTGGGCCGATACGTACAGGGTGCGATGCCTCTTGACGAGGCCGTCCGTCAAATCAAGGCAAGGACGAGGCATTTTGCCAAGCGCCAGCTGACTTGGTTTAAGCGGATGCCTTATATTCACTGGTATGATAAGGATCACTATGATAACGAACAAGGATTGATAGCCGCTGTTTTGGAGGATATCGATTTTTAGCTTATAGATAGAAAGGAATCAACTACATTGTCTCTGGATTTAGAAGTATTACGAAAAGAAGCACTGGCACTTTGTGCCCCTCAGTTTGAACGCATTGATACCATTTGTCTGAAAAACACGGAAAAAGTATTGAAAGCCTATAAGGATGCGCAAATTTCTTCCTACCAGTTTGCCGGCACATCGGGTTACGGCTACAGCGACATGGGCCGGGAAAAACTCGATGAAGTCTTTGCCCGGGTATTCAAGGCGGAAAAAGCCTTGGTCCGTCCTCACTTCGTGTCGGGAACCCACGCCTTGGCGACGGTCTTACTGTCTCTCCTTCATACGGGAGACCTCATGATGAGCCTCATCGGCGCTCCTTACGACACGATGCAGGGCGTCATCGGCTATGCCCGCCATACGCCTCATTCCTTGAAAGAAATCGGCGTTCTCTATGAAGAGGTACCTTTAAAGGACAATTCTTACGACCTTTCCGGCATTGAAAAACAGGTTGGCGAAAAGCAGCCGAAACTGGTCCTCATCCAGCGTTCTCGCGGCTACAGTACGCGGGCGTCGCTCACCATTGAAGACATTGAAAAGATCATCGCCGTCGTCCGCAAGGTCAGTCCGAAGACCATCTGCTTCGTCGATAACTGCTATGGTGAATTTGCGGCCGAACGAGAACCTATCGAAGCCGGTGCCGATATCATCGCCGGTTCACTCATCAAGAATCCCGGCGGCGGCATTGCTCCGACGGGAGGTTATATTGCCGGCAAGGCGGAACTCGTCGAAGCTGCAGCCGACTACCTGACGGCACCGGGACTCGGTGACGAACTCGGTTCTTATGCTGCCGGCTACCGCCTCTTCTTCCAGGGATTTTTTATGGCCCCTCACGTTACGGCTCAGGCCATTAAAGGGGCTGTCTTTGCAGCCGCTGTCTTTGAAAAAATGGGCTTTCACGTATCGCCGGCCGTTACGACGCCGCGCGTCGATTTGATTCAGACTATCTATTTAGAAAATGAGCAGAATATGTGCCTCTTTTGCCAGGGAATTCAAGGCTTTTCGCCTGTCGATGCCCATGTCACGCCCATTCCTGATGATATGCCGGGCTATGCCGACAAAATCATCATGGCAGCCGGCGACTTCGTCCAGGGCTCGTCCATTGAGCTCTCGGCCGACGGCCCGATTCGCGATCCCTACATGATCTACCTCCAAGGGGGCATCGTCTTTGAACACAACGTATTGGCTATCTTAAGCGCGGCTCAGTACATCGCCGAACATCGGGAAGGAGCGGCTCATGATTAAGGAAGTCCTGGTCGTCGAAGGAAGGTCTGACGTCGCCCGCATTCGGGCCAGCCACATCGACGTCGATATGATCACGACCGATGGGTTCAACTTAAAACCCCATACGCTGGACCAGATTCGCTGTGCTTATGAAAAGCGAGGCATTATTATCCTGACCGACCCCGACCGGGCGGGGGAACAGATCCGAAAGTTCCTGACCGATCGTTTCCCCAATGCCAAGCACGCCTTTATTCCCCGGAAAGATGCTATTGCCAACGATGACCTCGGTGTCGAACAGGCATCACCTGAAGCCATCCGCCTGGCCTTGTCCAAGGTTCGCTGTGCCGCCTATGAACCGCAGGATACCTTTTCCATGAGCGACCTTAACGGGGCCGGATTGAACGGCAGTCCTGACGCATCGGACCGCCGGGCGCAAGTCGGGGCCATACTCGGCATCGGCTACGGCAATGCCAAACAGTTTTTAAAACGATTAAATCATTACGGTGTTACCCGCCAGGAGTGGGACCAGGCTATCCGCCAGATTGATGAGGTGAAATAATGAAAGAAGTCGACTTATCTAATCCCGACGTCGTCCGCTACGTCGTCAACCGCTTTGGCCTGCGCATGAATAAGAAGCTGGGGCAGAACTTCCTCATTCGTCACAGTGTCGTCGATGACATCGCCGATGCGGCGGATCTCAGTGAGGGCGATCCGGTCCTTGAAATCGGGCCGGGCATCGGGACCCTGACCCAGGCACTTGCCGAAACAGGGGCAGCCGTAACCGCTGTCGAATTGGATGACCATCTGCTGCCTGTCCTCGATAAAACCTTGGAACATTACGACAACGTTCGTGTCGTCCACGGCGATATCATGCGTACGGACATTGAAACCCTCATGAATCACAAGCCTTTCAAGGTCTGTGCCAACCTGCCGTACTACATCACGACGCCGATCATCATGAAGCTCTTGGAACAGAAACTGCCAATTGAACGGATCGTCGTCATGGTTCAAAAAGAAGTGGCTGAACGAATGGTAGCCGTACCGGGCCATAAGATCTACGGGGCTCTCTCGGTGTCGGTTCAGTATTATACGGAACCGAAGATGCTCTTTGAAATCTCGCCGAAGTGCTTCATGCCGGCGCCGGAAGTCACGTCGGCTGTCGTTGCCATGGATGTCCGTAGGGAACCTCCTGTCGATTTGATGGATGAAAAACGCTTCTTTAGTGTCGTCAAAGCGGCCTTTCAGCAGCGGCGGAAAACCTTGTCCAATGCTTTGAAGAATACGGGGATGACCAAGGAACAGATTGCCAATGTCTTGGAAGCGGCCTCCATCGACGGAAAGCGTCGTGGGGAAACCTTGTCGCTCCAAGAATTTGCCGACATTGCCAACTACTGGGTCAAAACGACGAAGAGTGAGACCTTGTAAGCGAAGGAGCGCCAGGACCGATCGCCGTGCCTTGCGTTTGTGAGAGGACTCCCTATGAATGGAGTATAGCGAAACCTCCTTCATAGGGAGCAGGCCTCTTCCACCCCAAGGAAGCGTGCTGGCAAAGATGTTTTAAAAGAGCGGTTTTTCTGTCGACGATGAGGAACTTACCTGGAAATTACTTGACGAATAGTATGTACCGTGATATACTAATTAAGTCTTTTGTGGAGCGGTATCGAAGTGGTCATAACGGGGCTGACTCGAAATCAGTTAGGCCGAAAGGTCTCGTGGGTTCGAATCCCACCCGCTCCGCCACAATAAAAAGCCGCACTGTTAAGCCTTTATAGGTTTGCCAGTGCGGCTTTCTTTTTTTGTCATGAAATAAATGATTGTCTTATCGTTGGATGTTTGTCGAGAGAGAGACCGATGGTATTGTAATCGCCTTCACATAATTTTACGAAGAGCAAGAAACAGCCGTGAGTTTTAAGACTCACGGTTGTTTCGATTAATCTGACTGTCGCCCTCGTCATCATCCGGCATCGATGGAGTCTCCTGGCGATACCATGTGGGTGTGTTTTACGCGCCAATTCGTCATTTTATTGTAAAGCCAGAGACCATAGATACCTACCGTAATCAAGGTGAAGAACCACCATTTTATGTAATTGCCGAAGAGCTGTGTCCCCGTCCCGTCGAAATAGAGTCGATGGCCGTCAATGACCGTATTGCGGCAGAGCCAGCGCTGGAACATGACGTAGCCCCAGGGATAGGCAATGCCTAAGGTGAAAATGGTCAGGAGGGTCATGATCAGATAGTAGCCGATAAAACCAAGTACCGAGCCTTCGAATTGAGATTCTTTTAAATAATTCATACATAACACCTGCTTTCTTTTTATGTGCCCTTATAGGGCCTGAGGCCGGCGGGGGAGGAATCTCCATGTCCCGAACCGAGTACCTTCATGCTTCCTATTATACCAAATTTTTGACTTTATTATACCATTTATGCAAAATATTAGAGTGTAGTCAAGGCATCAGCCATTTCGCATCAGCCCTGTACCATAAGCGAATCACAGCGATTTGGAAAACAATAAATAATAGGTCTTATTTGTGTCATATCTACGTAAAAACCTCATGAAAGCCTTCATTGCAGCGACAATTTTGGCTGGACTGACTATATTTTTTATGCTATAATAACAAAAAGTAATTTTAGTTATCATTTGAAAACTGGAAATGGAGGATGTTACTATGCAGAAAAAAAGTATTTTAATTGCAATGTTTTGGGTTTTAGCCGCAGTATTACTTCCTGTGTCGTCGACTTCTTTTGCAGCTACGATTGTTCCCGCTGGTCAATCGTCTTATTCCGCCGATGCTTTATATGGAACCTATCCGTTCGTCGGCTCTGATGAAGACAGTAACTACTATCTGGATCCTTCCAGCACCTATTTTTCCAATCGTGAAAGCAGCGTTCCTGCTTTAGGCGGATTGGTTTATAAAGTACAGAAGGGCAGCGGCGATGTTGCTATCAGCCAGCTCGACCCGTACAACGTTACCTTCTCGACCTACACGGGCAACTCCGAACGCTATATCTCCGTCGACCGCGTCATGCATAACGGCGTAAACGTTCGCCAGGAAATGACGGAAAACAATCAGGCTTTCTTTGACAGCTTATTCTGGAAAATCGCTGACATTACGGGCGCAACGGAATACTGGAGAACCCACGTTAATAACTAATCTGTTCTAGCAAGTCTCAAACCCTGCAATGAATTTTGCAGGGTTTTTTGCTGTCTGTGACGAAGTTATTAAGGACGACAGTTTTTGTCTGGGAAGCGGGTGATGGTATGAAGAATAGAACATATTCAGAGGAAGAGTATTTACAGATTGCAGAAATTCAACACTTTGCCTTCTGCCCTCGCCAGTGGGCCTTGGATTATTTGGAGGGACAGTGGCAGGAAAATGTCTTGACCATTGAAGGTCATGCCCTGCACGATAAGGCCCATGACCCTATGAGTCGGGAAAAGCGAAAGGGGAAGATCATCGTACGGGGGATGCGCGTTTTTTCAGCGTCTTTGGGGATTTCCGGCGATTGTGATATCGTGGAATTTCATCAAAAGAAGGATGGTGTCTTTATTCCTTCTTTTGAGGGAACCTACGAGGTGATACCCATTGAATACAAGCGGGGCCGGCCGAAGGAAGGAGAGGAAGATGTCTTTCAATTAGCCTTGCAGGCCCTCTGCTTGGAAGACATGTTTTGTATGACCATTCCCTACGGCTACATCTATTACGGGGAAACGAGGCGGCGGGAAAAGGCAATATTTTCAGAGGAGCAGCGGGAAAGAATCATGAAGCTCTTGGGACAGATGCGCCAATATATCCAAAGGGGATATACGCCGAAAGTACGGCGCCGCAAGGGATGCCGGAAGTGTTCCTTAGCTGATGTTTGCCTGCCGAAATTAAAGCAAGATACTTCGGTTCAAGATTATTTAGAAAAGAAGTTGATCGAATGAAGCCTTTATTGAATACCTTATTTGTAACGACGGACGGGGTCTACCTGTCTTTAGATGGAGAAAATATCGTCGTCTTAAAAGATCAGGCCGCACTGGCTCGATTTCCTCTCCATAATTTTGAGCAAATTACGACCTTCAGCTATTTGGGAGCCAGCCCGGCTCTGATGAAAAAATGCGCCGATATGAATATTGCCCTGAATTTTATGTCGCCTCAGGGGCGGTTTCAGGCACGGGTCATCGGAAGGAGCAACGGCAATGTCTTACTTCGAAAAGAACAGTATCGCCGGTCAGACAGCGAAGAAATGTGTTTGCCATTAGCACGGGCCTTTATTTTAGGAAAGCTTTATAACGGCCGCTGGGTATTGGAACGGATGATGCGCGATCATGCGATGCGGCTGCCCATGGAGGCGTTCCAAAAAACGTCAACCCTTATGAAAGAGGCTTGTCAGTCCCTGATGTCGTCTGCCGACTTAGGCGAAATACGGGGAATTGAAGGGCAGGCCGGAGCGGCTTACTTTTCCGTTTTCGATGCGATGATACTGAATCAGAAAGACGACTTTTTCTTTACGGAGCGAAATAGAAGGCCGCCTCTCGACCGAATGAACTGCTTACTGTCCTTTCTATACGCCATGCTGGCCAATGATGCCGGAGCAGCCTTAGAAGGTGTCGGCCTTGATTCTTACGTGGGATTCTTGCATCGTGACCGGCCGGGACGCCAGTCCCTGGCCTTGGATTTGATGGAAGAGCTTCGACCGGTCATGGTCGACCGCACGGCTCTGTCCATGGTCAATACCAAGAAAATCAAGGGCAGTGACTTTTATGAGGAAGAAGGGGGTGCCGTCTTGTTGACTGACGAAGGACGCCGAAAAGTCTTGTCGTACTGGCACGATCACAAAGAAGCGACGATTCAGCATCCCTTCTTACAGGAAAAGATGAAGTGGGGCCTCGTTCCTCATGCTCAGGCCTTGTTGTTGGCACGGTATCTGCGCGGTGATTTAGACGGATACCCGCCGTTTATGTGGAAGTAGGGATGATCATGTATGTCTTAATCACTTACGATATCAGTACCGTTGACAGTGCCGGGAAAAGCCGCTTGAGAAAGGTAGCCAAGGTCTGTCAGAATTACGGACAGCGCGTCCAAAACTCCGTCTTTGAATGCAAAGTCGATCCGGCCCAGTGTAAAACCTTAGAACTGAAGTTGGAGAACATCATTGACGAAGCTACAGACAGCCTGAGGTTTTATTACTTAGGCAAGAAGAAAGAACTGAAAGTCAAACACGTCGGGGCAAAGCCGGCTTACGATATCGAGAGCACTCTCATCATATGAAGTGCGCAAGGGAAGTTCCCTTATTTTTCTCCTGTTTGTGGTTTTTAGCAACGGTGAAAAGATAAATGGGGAATCATTGTCGTGTGATTTAGCCTGATTGTGGAGATGTGACCCTATTTTTACGACTGTTTATTGGGGAAAACCGCTTTGCTGCCGCCCCTCCTCATGGGCGGGATAGACGCCGGCTGTATTAATCGGAAGAGAGTTACCGATTGGCGGTGATTCCGTAATGAGTTTTTTTTAAGTTAACGGCCTATGGCGATTGAAAGGGCGGGGGCGTGAATGGTATAATAGGTGTGTAAGTGTCACACACTTTTGATTTGTATCGATTAAAAGTGTGTGTGGATTGAAAGATATATGTTGTGGTTAGCTTACCACAAACGATATCGCACCCTTTTTGGGTGCGCGGATTAAAAGTGTGATGCGGCAAGTGGTTCTTTGAAACTGCTTGCCGCATCTTTTATGCAGACACATTTCGGAAATTACGGCAGCAAGATGAGAAAGCTCGCAGCTGTTTGATCTTTTCTGTTATATATCGAAATCCTGAGTGGGTACATATTGGGCAAAGGCCTTGAAAATATGGTATACTTAATGAGCATAAGTGAGGAGTGATCTTTTGAAAGGTATTGTATTGGCTGGCGGAAGCGGAACTCGCCTGTATCCGCTGACGACAGTGACATCGAAGCAGTTATTGCCGGTCTACGACAAGCCCATGATTTATTATCCCTTGTCGACCTTGATGTTGGCCGGAATTCGGGATATTTTGATTATTTCTACGCCGACGGATTTGCCGAACTTTGAGCGCCTCCTCGGCGACGGCTCTCATTACGGGATCCATTTGAGCTATAAGGTTCAGCCTTCGCCTGACGGCTTGGCTCAGGCCTTTATCCTCGGGGAAGAATTTATCGATGGAGAACCGTGTGCCATGATTCTCGGCGACAATATTTTCTACGGTGCCGGCCTGACCCGTCATCTGCAGCAAGCCGCTAAGATGCAGGAAGGGGCCACCGTTTTTGGTTACTACGTTGACGATCCGGAACGCTTTGGCGTCATTGAATTCGACGGTGAGGGAAAGGCTATTTCTATCGAAGAAAAGCCGCAGCAGCCGAAGTCGAACTACGCCGTAACGGGCCTTTATTTCTACGACCGCCACGTCTGCGAATATGCCAAACAGGTGAAGCCCTCGGCTCGCGGCGAACTGGAAATCACCGACTTGAATAAAATCTATTTGGAAAAAGGAAAACTCGATGTCGTAACCCTCGGACGTGGTTACGCCTGGCTCGATACGGGAACCGTCGACAGCCTGAGTGAAGCCTCTTCTTTCGTAAAGGCCGTGGAAAACCGAGCGGGGATCCAAATCGCTGCCTTGGAAGACATTGCTTACGGTCACGGATGGATCACCAAGGAAGTTCTCGAAGAGAGCGCTGAAAAATACGGCAAGAGCCCTTATGGACAGTATTTGAAGAAAGTCGCTGAAGGACGGTTCCTGCGGGACGAATAATACACTACAGGAAGGCCTTATCGGAAGGTTACATCGAGAAATGGGAGGAAATTTTTCATGAATATCATCGTCACCGGCGGTGCTGGATTTATTGGCTCTAATTTTGTCTTTTATATGTTAAAAACACATCCTGAAGATCGGATTATTTGCTTGGATAAATTGACCTATGCCGGCAACTTGTCGACGCTGCAGCCGGTCATGGATCAGCCGAATTTTCGCTTCGTAAAAGCCGATATTTGTGACCGAAAAGCTGTTTATCAGCTCTTTGAAGAAGAAAAACCGGACATGGTCGTCAACTTTGCGGCAGAATCCCATGTCGATCGCTCTATTGAAAATCCTTCGATTTTCTTAGAAACGAATATCATGGGGACGGCGGTTCTCATGGATGCTTGCCGCAAGTACGGCATCGAACGCTATCACCAGGTATCGACGGACGAAGTATACGGTGATTTGCCTTTAGATCGTCCGGACCTGTTCTTTACGGAAACGACACCTATTCACACGTCGAGTCCGTACAGCTCGTCGAAGGCTTCGGCCGATTTGTTGGTTCTGGCTTATCATCGGACCTATGGACTTCCGGTGACGGTGAGCCGCTGCTCCAATAACTACGGTCCCTATCATTTTCCGGAAAAATTGATTCCCCTCATGATCATCAATGCTTTGAACGACAAAGCTCTTCCGGTCTACGGCGACGGCCTTAATGTCCGCGATTGGCTCTACGTTGAAGATCACTGCCGGGCTATCGATCTGATCCTTCGCAAGGCCCGTGTCGGCGAAGTCTATAACGTCGGCGGCCACAATGAAATGAAGAACATCGACATCGTTACCTTGATCTGCCGGGAACTGGGGAAGGACGAAAGTCTGATTCAGCATGTGACCGACCGCAAGGGTCACGACCGCCGCTACGCCATCGACCCGACAAAGATTCACGAGGAACTGGGCTGGCTGCCGGAAACGAAGTTTGCCGACGGCATCAAAAAGACCATCGCCTGGTACCTGGAAAACAAGGATTGGTGGCAGCCTATCGTCTCCGGTGAATATCAGACCTATTATCAAGAGATGTACGGCCATCGCGGTTAAACCCGATGAAGGGAAAGAGGGACATACTATGAAAATTTTCGTGACCGGTGTCAATGGACAACTGGGACATGACGTAATGAATGAATTGGCCGATCGCGGTCATATTGGTATCGGCAGCGATTTGGCCCCGACATACAGCGGTATTGCTGATGACTCGGCTGTCACCAAGGCGCCGTACCGACCCTTGGATATTACCGATAAAGAAGCCGTATCACAGGCTCTACGTGAAATCCGGCCTGACGCCGTGATTCACTGCGCCGCTTGGACGGCCGTCGATATGGCTGAAGACGACGGACTCGTCGATAAGGTTCGAGCCGTCAATGCCGGCGGAACTCAGCATATTGCCGATGTCTGCAAAGATTTGGACTGCAAGATGCTCTATCTCAGCACGGACTACGTCTTTAACGGTCAGGGAACGGAGCCGTGGCAGCCGGACTGCCGCGATTATCAGCCTCTCAACGTCTATGGACAGACGAAGCTTGAAGGCGAGCTGGCCGTATCTCAGACCTTGGATAAGTATTTTATCGTTCGCATCGCCTGGGTCTTTGGTAAGAACGGCAAAAATTTTGTTAAGACCATGCTCAGTGTCGGCAAGACCCACGATACGGTCCGTGTCGTCAACGACCAAATCGGGACGCCGACCTATACCTTTGATTTGGCGAGACTCCTCGTCGATATGATTGAAACCGATAAATACGGCTATTACCATGCGACGAATGAGGGGGGCTACATTTCCTGGTACGACTTTACCTGCGAAATCTACCGCCAAGCCGGCTATACGACCAAGGTAATTCCCGTTACGACAGCGGAATACGGCTTATCGAAGGCAAAGCGTCCTTTCAATTCGCGCCTGGACAGACAGAAACTCGTCGAAGCCGGCTTTACGCCCCTTCCCGATTGGAAGGATGCCTTGAAGCGCTATTTACAGTAACGGTCTGACACGGGCCTTACAAGAAGATAAAGGAGATATAAATCAATGGGGCAGATTACAGTAGAAAAGAATGTCGGAAATATCGAAGGCCTCTGCATCATCACACCGGCCGTTCACGGCGATGACCGCGGTTTTTTTATGGAGACCTATAATCAGCGGGATATGGAAGAAGCCGGTTTTCATATTAATTTCGTCCAAGACAATCAGTCTATGTCGACTAAAGGCGTCTTGCGAGGCCTTCACTTTCAAAAACACTTCCCCCAGTGCAAATTAGTTCGCGCCGTTCGGGGCAGCGTCTTTGATGTTGCCGTCGACCTTCGCCGCCAATCACAGACCTATGGAAAGTGGTACGGTGTAGAACTGAGCGCTGAGAATAAGAAGCAGTTCTTGATTCCTGAGGGCTTTGCTCACGGATTTTTGGTCCTCAGTGACGTCGCTGAATTTTGCTATAAAGTCAATGACTTCTGGCATCCCAATGATGAAGGCGGCATGGCTTGGAACGATCCGGAAATCGGCATCCTTTGGCCCGGCCTGAAAGGAAATTATGACGGAAGCTGCCGTGCTGCCGGCTATACCCTGGCCGATGGCACGCCCCTTACGATGAGTGATAAAGACCAGCAATGGTTGGGACTGAAAGATACCTTTTCCTTTTAAGCGAATATAGAGCTCTTTTTTCTTCGAGTGAAGCAGCGAGGTGAAGCCTATGCAGAACATCATCGCCGTCATTTGGGATTTTGATAAGACCCTTATTGACGGGAATATGCAGGATCCGATTTTTGAAGAATACCATATCGATAAGACCGAGTTTTGGAAGGAAGTCAATGACTTGCCCGCTCAGTATGCCAAAGAAGGTATCCGGGTCAATGGCGATACGATTTATTTGAATCAGTTCATTAAGGAGACACGAAAAGGGACTTTTAAGGGACTGAACAATGAAAAACTCCGGGGCTTTGGTCAAAAACAGAAGTATTATCCCGGTGTTCCCGATATTTTCAAGAATCTCAAAGCCGTCGTAGAAAATAATCCTCGCTATCAGGAATACAATATCAAGGTCGAACACTATATCGTCAGCACGGGGATGTTGGCCATTATCAAGGGGTCGGCTGTCATGCCTTACGTCGAAGCTATTTGGGGCTGTGAATTCATTGAGGACGTTGACGAAAATCAACAGAAAATCATCAGTGAAATCGGCTACACCATCGACAACACGACGAAGACGCGTGCCTTGTTCGAAATCAATAAGGGCGTTCCTCAACGGCCCGATATCGATGTCAACGCCAAGATGTCCGACGCCTATCGCCGCGTGGCCTTTCCGAATATGATTTACATTGCCGACGGGCCCAGTGATGTGCCGGCCTTTTCGGTCATCAATAAATTCGGCGGGGCGACCTTTGCCATCTATCCCAAGGGAAATGACACGGCCTTCCAACAAGTCAATCAGCTGCGCGAAGACGGCCGCATCGACATGTATGCCGAAGCCGATTACCGTGAAGGGACGACGGCCTATATGTGGTTGACCCATAAGGTCGATGAAATGGCGCGGCGCATCTACTTCGCCGAAAAAGAAAGCCTCGAAGGGGCCATCTCGTCGGCGCCGAAACACTTAGTGTAATCAAAATATGACAGCAAAAAGTCCTTCACAGGCAGGTTGAAACCTGTCTCCGGAAGGACTTTTTTTGTTCTGGAATGCTGCGTTTTATGGAAATTTGACAGTGGCAGACTATTCTCCCAAGGCGTAGAGAATGTCGGCAGCGACGGCATTGAGATTGTATCGGCTGGTATAGCAGACCATCGTGCCTTGAGAAGCGGCTTGCTGGCAGGCTTTGCGGACTAGGGCGTGACCGGTGTGATTGGTGTTGATGATCAGAATGTCGGCGCCCTGTAATTTTTGGCCGTCGAAATTCTTGTTCTCCAAAATCGTCCAGTCGGGAAAGCGAGTCCTGATTTTTTCGTGCCACAAGTCATTGCCGCCGGCGACGCAGACCGTAAAGGTATCGGTCGCTTTTTCAAGGCGTGCCGTGTAGTCGTCGGGAAGGGGAAAGGCGCCTTGCTCTAAATCCTCTTGGGGACAGCGGGCTTCCCATTCTTGGAGGGACTGTTCCAGCGTCTTCACATAGCCGTCATAATTTTCCTGCAACGCTTGAAATGCGGCCTTGGTCTGAGTCAATTCGTCGCGCAGGCTTGTAGCCTCGTCGTCGAAAACGGGCGGGGTATCGTTATAGACGAGGCGAATCAATCCCAGTCCCAAGGCAATCTGTCCGGCCGTATCGAGGACGCCGGCCAGTTTCAAGGCTTCAGCCGTATCCGATGGCGCTGTCGTATCGGTGACGGCAATGCGGCCGCGGACCTTGTGGCCCTTGATGGCCGTGGGCCGAGAAAATTGCTCGATAATTACCGTGGCAATCTTCTTTGTCTCGATATTGTCCGTGCGGTGTAAGGTATATTCAGCCTTGCGCGGCGTGAAACTTTCCTCGGTTAGGTGACATTGACCGGTCATATCTCCCGTCTGATCGGGAAAGGTTACGACCGGATTGGCTTTTAACTTTTTCCATAACCGCGCCGTCGGCACAGGACGGCCGGCAAGACAAATACCCTCGCCGTAAGGCAGGAAACGCTCTTCGCCGCGGCAGGATAGGCCTGAGAATGAATTTGTATAAAGTATCTGCGTGATTTTCATAATGGTAAAGCTCCTCATGATGCTGGAATGTTTCTATTATAAGTCATTCGAGGAGAGAATGTAAGGAGGATCAAGAGAAAGTTCGGAGAGGACAGAGACATTCCTAATAGGGAGTTCTTTAGTACAGCGTGAAAGATGAGGAAAAACTGATTTTTCTTACAGAAAGAAAAATCACGTGTGCTATAATAGTCTTAACAAAGCCCGAGCAGATAAAGACGATGATAAATGCGAAGGGGAAGTGACCATAATAATTCCCCGTGAAAGGAGGGGATAAAATAGAAAAAATGTAAACCTTGTCCCTAATCACTGCCGAATAAGACTCGGTAGTGGGAACTTAGATACATCGATGTAAAAGAAAGAAGCGGAAAAATAAAAATTTCGCTGTCGCACCCAAACGGGTGCGTGGATTGAAACATTAGGGCTTTACAAATCGCATGGTTAAGCCATGTCGCACCCAAACGGGTGCGTGGATTGAAACGTACTTGCAGCACTCGTTGGGATGCAGTAACGAGTCGCACCCAAACGGGTGCGTGGATTGAAACAGGATTTCCCGGAACAACGACGTATTAGCGTAAAGTCGCACCCAAACGGGTGCGTGGATTGAAACCTTCCAACTCATTTTTTAACCTTCGCCATTCAAAGTCGCACCCAAACGGGTGCGTGGATTGAAACATTACAAAAGATAATCAAAGTGGAATTCTATATAGTCGCACCCAAACGGGTGCGTGGATTGAAACGTATAGGAAAATAGCCAAAAACAGGAAAAGAGCAGTCGCACCCAAACGGGTGCGTGGATTGAAACATGGAATCAATCAAATTCTGCATAGTCGTTGTAGTGTCGCACCCAAACGGGTGCGTGGATTGAAACTGAGTGGATAAGCGATAGGGATACTACAACCCCATGTCGCACCCAAATGGGTGCGTGGATTGAAACTAAGTCGCCGTCAATGACTAACTGACGAGCGACATGTCGCACCCAAACGGGTGCGTGGATTGAAACTTCTCTTTTCATTTCGTTTCCACCACCGGTTCTTCGTCGCACCCAAACGGGTGCGTGGATTGAGGCTGTGTTTGGCCGCCTTAAAATTGGGCACAAAAAAAGAGGCTGTACGCCGTGATTTTGTTTCTCACGGGGTACAGCCTTTTTGCTATCACCTTATAAGAAGATATATTTTAAGACGAAGATGACGGCTAGGACGTACATGAGGAGGGAAATTTTTTCCCGTTTGTTGGTCAAGACGTTGATGAAGACATACGAGATAATGCCGAAGGAGATACCTTCTGAAATGCTGTAGCAGAAAGGCATGGCAATGATCGTGATGTATGCCGGAATGGATTCGCTGAAGTCGTCAAAGTCGATGCCGACGACGGCAGTCAGCATGAGGAAGCCGACGATGACCAAGGCCGGTGCCGTAGCAAAGGCCGGAATGGCCATGAAGAAGGGTGATAAGAAGAGGGATAAGGCGAAGAGGATGGCCACGCAGACGGCTGTTAAACCGGTGCGGCCGCCTTCACTGACGCCGGTAGCACTTTCGACGAAGGTCGTCGTCGTGCTGGTACCGAGGACGGCACCAAAGGTCGTTGCAACGGCGTCGGCTAAGAGGGCGCCTTTGATGCGGGGCAGACGGCCGTTTTCGTCGAGCATGTTAGCCTTGGACGATACGCCGATGAGGGTTCCTAAGGTGTCGAAGATGTCGACGAAGAGGAAGGCGAACATGACGACTAAGAAATCCAGGCTGAAGACGCGGCTGAAGTCGAGTTGTCCGAAAATCGGGCTCAGGCTGGCCGGGGTAAAGGCAGCGGCACCGCCGGAGAGATCCGGGATGACACTGAACATTTGTAATTCCGGATTGGGGACGTAGAGGCCGGTAAGTTCACAGATGATGGCCAGGATCCACGTGAAGAGGATGCCCCAAAGGATGTTGCCGCGGACTTTAAGGATGTTGCCGCGGACTTTTTTGACCATCAAGACCCCGGTGAACATGATACCGATCATGGCCAGGAGAACCGTGATGCCCACGGTATTGAAGGTGCCCGTAGCGGCAGACTGCTTAAAGGAGAAGAGGGCGATTTTCGTAGCCGGATTGGCGACGATGATTTGGGCATTCAAGAGGCCGATAAGGGCAATGAAGAGGCCGATACCGGCGGAAACAGCCTTTTTCAGGGTCATAGGAATGGCGTTGAAAATGGCTTCGCGGACATTGGTCAGGGACAAGACGATGAAAATGATCCCTTCAACGAAGACGGCTGCTAAGGCCATTTCCCAGGTGTAGCCCATCTGCAGTACGACCGTAAAGGCAAAGAAGGCGTTGAGCCCCATGCCCGGTGCCAAAGCGAAGGGATAGTTGGCAAAAACGGCCATGCACAAGGTCCCGATGAGGGAAGCCAGGGCCGTTGCCGTCAGGACGGCGCCCTTGTCCATACCGGCGGCGCTCATGATTGTCGGGTTGACGGCCAGAATGTAAGCCATAGTCATAAACGTCGTAACCCCGGCTAGGATTTCGGTGCGTACCGTCGTGCCGTTTTCACGGAGATGAAAAATACGGTCGAGAAAAGACGGTTGGTTTTCCATAACTTGTTCACACTCCTTTTTTAATACTGCCATAAATGAATATAATGAATAATGACAAGTAGATATTATGGAATATTATCATTATAGGGGCTTTAGCATATTTGGGCAATACTTTTGTCAAAAAAAGGGAGAATATGGTACAATGAGTCAGAACAATAAAATATATGATATTAACGAAATAAGGGGGTACATTATGACAGTGACGCGGAACCAGTTAAAACGGCGTATTGCCGTTGCCCGGGGCCTTGAACCGGGAGACCTTGTCATTAAAGATTGCCATATTGTAGATGTATATACACAGACCACTCGAAAGGGAGATATCGTCGTTTCTGACGGCGTCATTGCCGGCGTCGGCGGCCCTTATGAAGGGAAGAACGTCATCGATGCGAAAGGTGCCTATGCGGCACCGGGCCTCATTGAAAGCCATATCCATATCGAGTCCTGTTATGTCAGTCCTGAAGAATTCGGCCGCCTGGTCGTACCTTTCGGAACGACGACCATCGTGGCCGATCCCCATGAAATCGTCAACGTCTGTGGCCTAAAGGGCTTGGAATACATGATGAAGGCCGCTGAAAAAACAGCCCTCGATATCCATTTCATGGTGCCGTCTTGTGTGCCGGCTACGCCTTTTGACCACAGCGGTGCCACCCTTGAAGCGAAAGACATGGAAGCGCCTCTGGCAGATGACCGCATCCTCGGTGTCGGTGAATTCATGAACTGCCCGGGTATCCTTGAAGGACACGATGCCGTCCTCGATAAGCTCATTACGGCCTATGGTACGGGAAAACCCATTGACGGTCACAGTCCCGGCGTCCATGGCAAGGATCTCCAGGCCTACATTTCGGCCCGTATTTTGACGGACCATGAATGCTTCAGCAAAAGTGATGCCGAAGAACGGGTCCAGGCCGGGATGTACGTTCTCTTGCGCAACGGCTCGGCCTGCCACGACCTGCCGAAATTGGTCAAGGCCGTGACGCCGGAAAGCTTGCGGCGGTTCCTCTTGTGCTCCGATGACCTTCATCCTAAGACAATTTTTGAAAAAGGGCACCTTAACGAACACCTGCGCTTATGCGTTGCCGCCGGTCTCTCGCCGGAAGCAGCCATTACCATGGGCACCTTAAATGCTGCTGAATGCTATCATTTCGATGACCGCGGCGCCTTGGCACCGGGCAAGCGAGCTGACATCGTCCTCTTTGAAGATTTACAGGACTTCAAGGTCCGGGCGACCTTTATCGAAGGGCAGAAAGTCGCTGAAAACGGCCATTATCTGCCTCCCTTTACGAGAGCCGATTACAGCTCGGTCGGCAGTTCGGTGACGATTGCCGGTTTCTCGGAAGAAAAACTGGTCATGCATTTAAAGAGCGACCATGTGCGGACCATCGATATCATGCCCGGCGGCGTCGTTACCGGAAAGGGCGAAGCTCAGATCCGGCGCGATGAAAAGGGCGACTTCGTCTTTGATGAAAAGGTTGATATCATCAAAGTCGCCGTCGTCGAACGCCATCACGGTACGGGTAACGTCGGACTCGGTCTGCTCCGCGGCTACGGGCTTCAGAAGGGAGCTGTTGCCGTTTCCATTGCCCACGACTCTCATAATATCATCGTTGCCGGCGCCAGCAATAAGGATATGGCTGCTGCTGTCGAAGTCTTGGAAAAACAGAAGGGCGGTATGGCCGCCATCCTTGACGGAAAGGTATTGGCTGCCATTCCGCTGCCTATTGCCGGCCTGATGAGCGATAAGCCGGCTGCCGAAGTCGACGCCGCTCTCGATGACCTTTATGACAAGGCTCGCAGTCTCTTAGGTGTCAGTACCGATGTCGATGTCATCATGACGCTGTGCTTCATGAGCCTGCCGGTCATTCCAAAACTTAAATTACTCGATACGGGATTATTCGACGTCGAGGCCTTTGATTTTGTCCCCGTTGAACTGTCCTGAAACGGAAGAGTGTATCCTGTCTTTGAAAAAATACAACGGTATATGCTATAATAAAATAAAGTATACCTAATGTATCAGGAAGCCTAAATCAGGCTTCCTGCAAAGACGGTGCCTTTTAGTAAGGCACTTCGCATACGGGGCAGGAACCACATTCCATCATAGAAAGAAGGGACCTCGCATAAGGGACAGCTTGTGCGAAATCCCTTTTTTTAGAGTCCTGTTGGATAAAAAGGAGAAGTGAGAATGGCAAAAGAATTGATTTATTTGGACAATGTATCCAAATCCTATGAGGGTCATCTGGTATTAGACGAGTTGAATCTTACCATTTCAGAAAATTCATTTGTCACCCTTTTAGGACCGAGCGGCTGCGGCAAGACGACGACTTTGCGGCTCCTTGCCGGTTTTGAAACACCCGATAAAGGGCGAATCCTCTTTGATGGGAAGGATATTACCCAGTTGCCGCCCAATCGGCGTCAGGTCAATACGGTGTTCCAGAATTATTCCCTTTTTTCGCACATGGATGTCGCCGAGAACATCGCTTTCGGGCCCAAGATTCACGGCAAGCCCCGCGACTACATCCGCGATAAGATCCGCTATGCCTTGAAACTCGTTAACCTCGACGGCTATGAACACGCCAACATCGTCGACCTCTCCGGCGGCCAGCAGCAGCGCGTAGCCATTGCTCGGGCCATCGTCAATGAGCCTCGGGTATTGCTTCTTGATGAACCGCTCAGTGCCTTGGACCGGAAGCTGCGCCGCAGTATGCAGCTCGAGCTCATCAAGATTAAAGAAGAGTTGGGCATTACCTTCGTCTTCGTTACCCACGATCAGGAGGAAGCACTCAGCATGTCTGACATCGTCGTCGTCATGAACCAAGGCTATATCCAGCAGATCGGCACGCCGGAAAGCATCTACAATGAACCGGAAAATGCTTTCGTTGCCGACTTCATCGGCGACAGCAACATCGTCGACGGCCTCATGGTCCACGATAAATTGGTCCGTATCGCCGACTATGATTTTGAATGCGTTGACGTCGGCTTCGGTACGAATCGTCCCGTCGACGTTCAGATTCGTCCGGAAGACATGGAAGTGCGGCCGGCCCGGGAAGGCGGCTTCAACGGCGTTGTCACTAAAGTCATCTTTGAAGGCATGAACTATAACATTACTATTCAGGCCCGGAATATCGAATGGCTGGTCAAATCGACGAAGAATTATGAACCGGGCGACGAAGTAAGCTTGGAAGTCGATCCTTTTAATATCCAAATCATGAATAAACCGGAATCCGAAGACGAAAGGGCGATGGAAAATGATTAACTCGGCAGCGATCCGCAATCTGTTTACGTTGCCCTTCCTCATTTGGGCAATCCTGTTTATTTTCTGTCCCCTCGTGGCCATCGCCTGGTACGGCCTGACCGACAGCAGCGGGACTTTTACGTTAGCGAATATCAGCCTCATTGCTCACTGGGAATATTTAAAATCCCTGGAACTGTCCTTGCTCCTGGCCTTAGTCAGTACGGTTGTCTGTCTTCTCGTGGCCTATCCGCTATGCCTCATTTTGACTGAAGAAAAGCGGAGTAAGAGTACCCTCTTATTTCTGTTGTTCGTCCTTCCTATGTGGATGAATTCCATGCTGACGACCATGGCTTGGCAGACGATTCTTGAAAAGAACGGTATCCTCAATCAGTTCTTGCGCCTTTTGTCCCTGCCGGACGTCGTGCTCATCAACACGCCGGCAGCGATTGTCATCGGCATGATCTATAACTTTTTACCTTATATGATTTTGCCCCTCTACGTATCTTTGAGCAAAATCAACCGCAACGTCATTGCCGCTGCCCGCGACCTTGGGGCCAGTTCCTGGCAGACCTTTACCAAGGTCATCCTGCCCTTGTCCCTGCCCGGTGCCATCAGCGGCATTACCATGGTCTTTATTCCTTCGCTGACGACGTTCTTCATCAGCGGCCTTTTAGGGGGCAATAAGGTCCTCCTCATCGGCAACATTGTCGAACAGGAATTTACAATGGCTTACGACTGGCACTTAGGGAGCGGCTTATCCCTGGTGCTGATGCTGTTCATCATCGTCAATATGGTGATGACGGCTTACTTTGACCGCAGTGAAGGGCAGGTGAAGAAATGATGGAAAAATGGAAAAAAGGCTATGTGGCCTTAGTCGTTCTCTTTCTCTATGCGCCCATCGGCGTCCTCATTGCCCAGTCCTTCAACGCCAGCCGCTATCGCGGTCACTGGACGGGGTTTACTTTGCAGTGGTACGGTGAACTCTTTGAAAATGAAGGAATCCTCGAAGCCTTGCAGAATACGATTACCATCGGCCTGACGTCGGCGGCTCTGGCGACCATCCTGGGCCTCATTACCTGCATGGCTTTGCGCGGTATGGGACGCAAGCAGCGCTCGGTCCTCCTCGGGGTAGCCAGTCTGCCCCTTTTAAATGCCGATATCGTTACCGGGATTTCACTGATGCTGCTCTTTCTCGGCATGGGTCTGCGCCTTGGTTATGGTTCCATCCTTATGGCTCATGTCGTCTTTAACCTGCCTTATGTCATCTTGTGCATCATGCCTCAGTTCCTGTCCCTCGACCGCAGCTGCTACGATGCGGCACGAGATCTTGGAGCCACGCCTTTTGTTGCCTTTCGCCGCGTCGTCCTGCCGGAGCTGCGTCCCAGTCTCTTAGCCGGATTCATGCTGGCCTTTACCATGTCTGCCGATGATTTCATCATCACCCATTTTACGAAGGGCGCCGGCATCGATACGCTGCCGACTGAAATTTACGCAGAATTGAAACTCGGCATCCATCCGGAAATGTATGCCCTGTCGACACTGGTGTTCGTCTTTGTCTTGGTCTTTGCCGTCTTGCTCACGATGAACCGCAAGCGATTGGCCTTGGGACGAGATTTATAAAAGGGAGGCCTGTCATGAAATATATTCGACTGCTCCTCATGGGACTCTTTTGTGTCTTGGCCTTATCAGGCTGCGGGTTCCTGGAAGGGGAGGAAGACGGAGACAACGTCGTCTACGTCTATAACTGGGGGGACTATGTCGACCCCGATACGATTACACAGTTTGAAGAAGAAACGGGCATCCGCGTCATCATGGATGAATTCGACACCAATGAAAGTATGTATCCGTTAGTGGCGGCAGGCGCCGAACGCTATGACGTCATTTGCCCGTCGGACTATATGATTCAAAAGATGATTCACAACGGGTTGCTGCAGCCCCTCGACTATTCGCAGCTGCCCAATGCGCGGCAGTATGTCGGAGAGCAGTTCTGGCAGCAGTCGGAGTTCTTTGATCCGGGCAACCGCTATTCCGTTCCGTACTGTTGGGGCACCGTCGGCATCGTCTATAATAAGACCATGGTCGATGACCCTGTCGACAGCTGGTCCATTTTGTGGAATGAAAAGTATAAGAACGAAATCATCATGCAGGATTCGCCCCGCGATTCCTTCATGGTCGCCTTGAAACTCCTCGGCTATTCCCTAAATACGACGGATCCGGCCCAAATTGCACAGGCCAGAGACCTGCTCATTGCGCAGAAGCCTTTGGTTCAGGCTTACGGCATCGACGATGTGAAAGATAAACTCGTCTCCGGCGAAGCGGCCATGGGTGTCGTCTTTTCCGGCGAAGCCCTGCGGATGATCTTGGCCAATCGGAATTTGGAATACGTCATTCCTAAGGAAGGAACCAACCTTTGGATTGATTCCTGGGTCATTCCTAAAAATGCGGCCCACGTCGAAAATGCCCATAAATTCATCGACTTCATGAGCCGTCCCGACATTGCTCTGAAGAACTTTGAATACCTGACCTATTCGACGCCGAATATCGCCGTTCCGGAGATGGAAGAAGATGAAGATTATAAGGATAATCCCGTCGTCTTCCCGCCAAAAGAAGCCTATGCCGGACAGGAAACGTACCGCTACTTAGGGGAACGGGAAGATAAGTATTATAACGATCAGTGGATTCAGGTAAAAGTCTGGTAGATAACGAAAAAGGACTGTCACCCGATGGGTGCAGTCCTTTTTTTGATGCCTGGATGGGATTAGATTTTTTTGCCTGTCAGCATTTCATAGGCTTCTTCGTATTTTTCAATCGTCTTGTCGATGACGTCCTGAGGCAGGAGGTAGTCGCTGTCCGGGTTGGCCTTGAGCCAGTCACGGACGAACTGTTTGTCATACGACGGCTGGCTTTGCCCTGCTTTATAGCCTTCGAGGGGCCAGAAGCGGGAGCTGTCCGGCGTAAGCATTTCGTCGCCTAAGACGATGGTGCCATTTTCATCGAGACCGAATTCGAATTTCGTATCGGCGATGATGATGCCTTTGGAGAGGGCGTATTCGGCACATTTTTTATAGAGGGCAATGGTGTAGTCGCGAATCTTTTCAGCGTATTCCATGCCCTTTCCCGGGAATACTTTGTCGATGTAAGCGGCGCCTTCTTCGAGGGAGACGTTTTCATCGTGGTCACCGAGTTCAGCCTTGGTGCTCGGCGTGAAGATCGGTTCCGGGAGTTTTTCTGATTCTGTGAGGCCTGCCGGTAATTTAATGCCGCAAACCGTACCGTTCTGCTGGTAGCTTTCCCAGCCGCTGCCGGTGATATAACCGCGGACGATGCATTCCATAGGGATCATCGTCAGTTTCTGGCATTTCATGCTGTTGCCGACGAACTGTTCCTGCTGGAAGAATTCCGGCATGTCAGCGTTGTCGACAGAGATCATGTGGTTCGGGATGATGTCGGACGTCATATCGAACCAAAATTTGGACATCTGCGTCAGGATGGCGCCCTTTTTGGTGATCTTGTTTTTCAGCATATGGTCGAAAGCGGAAATGCGGTCCGTTGCAACCATGATAATGCTGTCACCTGCGTCATAGACTTCACGTACTTTACCGGATTTAAAAGGGGTGTATTCTTTCATCTTGTCTGGCCTCCATGATTCAGAACTATTCAATTATTTTTTGAACACTAATATCATAGCATATTTTAAGGAAATAAAAAAGAAGCCCGAAGGCTCCTTTTTTATTTCGTCCCCATACGGGAAGCGGTTTATTTCAGATAATAGGTGATGTTGACTGTCTGGCTCAGGGTGTTGGTACCGGCTTCGACAGGCGTAGATTCAGCATCTTCCAGCTTGGCCGACAACATTCTTACGTTGCTGTAAGCGCGGCTGTAGGACGGGCTGTTTCCGGAAATGTTGATTTCCTTTACGGCGCCGAGTTGGGTGCCGGAGGCGGAAGCGGCTGCCTGAGCGGCACGCTGGCCATTGTGGACAGCTTCTTTAATGAGGTTGTCCTTAATCTGATCGGAATGTTCGTTGGTGAAACGAATGTTATCGATCTGGTTGGCACCGAGGCTGCCGGCTTTGCTGATGACCTGCGAAATCAGGCTGAGATCGCTGACTTTGACGGTCAGGCTGTTGGTTACCGTATAGGAGGTGACCTTAGAGCCTTTTACATCATAGTTGGGCGACATGTAGAAGCCGGTGGTTTTGAGGTTGTCTGCCGGGATGCCCATCGCTTTGATGGCGTTGGTGACGTTGTTCATGACTTGATTGTTCTTGGTACGAGCCTGCTGAGCGTCGGCATCGGTGCTGGATGTACCGATGGTAATATATGCCGTGTCAGGAGCGACTTCCTGCTGGGCATAGCCGGTGACGGTGACGACGGACGGCTGGGGGCCTTCAGCGAAAGCCTGAGGGGCAGTAACAAAGAGAGAGGATGCGAGCATAGCGGCCACGACGAGGCCTTTTAAAGACATTTTTTTCATGTAAATAACCTCCTTTGTAATGATTGTATCGATTATATCATATCTGACAGAACATATCCACTCCCAAAAGAAAATCAGGACATTTGTCTACTTAGAATGTTACAGAAGTATTGCATTTTTTGGCCGGGCATACTATAATATTTTAAGATACATAAAAGAAGCTAGGGGAGCCTTCGGGCTGAGAAAAGTGCTGGATTACACTTGACCCTTTACCTGATGCGGATAATGCCGCCGGAGGGAAGCTTTACGGGATTATAAAGCTCACCTGCGGAGGCCGCGCGGTGGGCTTTTTTTGTGGCAATCGTCATTTTCTATATAGGAGGATTTTATAATGGATTACACAACACAAATGGATGCGGCCCGCAAGGGAATCGTCACGCCGCAGATGAAGGTCGTCGCTGAAAAGGAAAAGATGGCTATTGAAAAACTGATGGCCCTCGTCGCCAGCGGCAAGGTCGCCATTCCGGCCAATAAGATGCATGAAAGCCTGTCGGCTGAAGCCGTCGGCCAGGACTGCCGCACCAAGATCAACGTCAACTTAGGCGTTTCGCCGGAACACAACAACCATGAAGAAGAACTGCAGAAGGTGCAGAACGCCATCGATATGAAGGCCGAAGCCATCATGGACTTGTCGAACTTCGGTAAGACTCGGGACTTCCGCCGCAAATTAGTCAAAATGTCGACGGCCATGATCGGGACCGTTCCCATGTATGACGCTGTCGGCATGCTCGATAAAGACCTGAAAGACATCAGCGTCGACGAATTCTTTTCTGTTGTCGAACAGCACGCCGAAGACGGCGTCGACTTCATGACCATCCACTGCGGCATGAACCGCAAGACGGCACAGCGCATCAAAGACAATCCGCGCCTGACTAACATCGTCTCCCGCGGCGGCTCGCTCCTCTTTGCCTGGATGGAAATGAACGACCAGGAAAATCCTTTCTATGAATATTACGATCGCCTCCTCGACATCTGTGAAAAATATGACGTCACCTTGAGCCTTGGCGATGCCTGCCGTCCCGGCTGTACCCACGATGCGACCGATGCCGCTCAGATCGAAGAACTCATTACCCTCGGCGAACTGACGAAACGGGCTTGGGACCACAATGTCCAGGTCATGATCGAAGGCCCGGGCCATATGGTGCTCAACGAAATCGCTGCTAACATGAAGCTTGAAAAAAGACTCTGCCACGGGGCTCCGTTCTACGTCCTCGGGCCTTTGGTTACCGATATCGCTCCGGGCTATGACCATATTACCAGTGCCATCGGCGGTGCCATTGCGGCATCGAGCGGTGCCGACTTCCTGTGCTACGTTACGCCGGCAGAACACCTGCGCCTGCCGACCGTCGAAGACGTTAAGGAAGGTATCATCGCTGCCCGCATTGCAGCTCACGCCGCCGACCTCGTCAAAGGTATTCCCGGCGCCCAGGAATGGGACGACGCTATGAGCAAGGCCCGCGTCGAAGTCGACTTTGACACCATGATTGCCCTGTCTATCGATCCGGAAAAATCCCGCCGGTATTATGAATCGAGCAAGCCCGAATGCGAAGGGACCTGCACGATGTGCGGCAAGATGTGCCCGGCTCGTACCATGAAACGCATCCTGGCCGGTGAAGACGTATCGATCCGCTAATTACATAAAATCACCCATTATAAAAGGGGCTGTCCGTGAATGACGTTCACAGACAGCCCCTTTGGCATGTATAAGTTTTTATCGCCAGACCAATAACAGGGAGGCGCCAAATTCTTTTTTAAATTGCTTGTTCAGTTGCTTCATTTCGTAATCGGCGGCGTTATATGTCGAGTCGGGCTTGGTGGATAAGATGACGACGGCGACGTTTTCGGCCATGGTGACGTCGACATCGGTGACGATTTGTTCGTACGTGAGGTCCGAGGCTTCGGCCAAGGCTAAAATGGTCGACAGCTTGCGGATCATGACCCAGTCTTCGGCCGAGGCCATGTGGTCATAGCGGTACGCCCGGAGAATTTTGCGGCTGATGCCGTGGTGGAAGCCGGCGATGAAACCGGTCAGGATCTGTTCGATTTGCGTGAGGCCGTAAAGCGGGGCTTGGGAAATCATGAAGGCCGAATGGCGGGCATGGTCGTAAAAGTTAACGATCTTGCCGACGTCGTGGAGACGGGCCGCTGTCTGCAGCAGCAGTCGTTCGCGTTCGCCGTAGCCATGGAGGGGCTGGAGCTCGTCGAAAAGCTGGGTGGCAATGCGCGTGACCTGCTCATAGTGTCCCTTGTTTAAAATAAAGCCGTTAAGGGTGCCGATAAAATTCTTGACGCTGAAGTCGAGGATGTCGTCGAAACGAGGTGACGGCAGGTTGCAGTACGACGCATAGTATTCAAAGAATAAGCCTTCGCGGAGACCGCAGCCGCTGACGACCATTTCCGAACTGCCGGTTACATCGAAGATGGCTTTGATGACGGCAGCGCCGGCGACGATGAGATCTGAGCGGTCGCTGGAAAGGCCGGGGATCTTCTTACGGTTGGCACTGGAATGGGTCGAGAGGGTTTCAAAGATGTTTTCAAAGTGTTCTAAGGGCATGATGTAATTGTGGAGTTTCGATAACTCATAATTCGTAGCCCGCTGGTCAATTTTGGCAATGTTACGTGCCGTGCCGCCGATTCCGATAATGGGCAGGTTGATATGGGGGAGCCATTCGACTTCATTCATCTTTTTGCGGATATATTTCAAGCAGGCCGCAATCGCTTCCTCGTCTGGGTTGCCCTGGGTGTTGAATTTTTCCGTCAAGGTAACGGCCCCGATGGGGAGGGAGATGGAATGAATGTTTTCGCCGTCCTGGACTAAGGTCATTTCGACGCTGGCGCCGCCTAAGTCGAAGAGGAGAAAGTCCTTCATGGCAATGGTATTGATGACGCCTAAATAGCCGAGGTAGGCTTCGCGCTCACCGGTGATGATGTTCATGGTGATGCCCGTTTCGTCATTGACGCGCTTTAGAAATTCTTCGCCGTTGCTGGCATTGCGGACGGCCGCCGTGGCGACGGCACGACATTCCTTGATGCCGAGAACGGTCATAATATGTTTATAGACATGGAGACAAGTCAAAGCCCGCTGAATCCCTTCTTCACTGAGTGCGCCGGTTTGGTTCAGACCGTGTCCTAAGCGGATGGCTTCTTTTTCTTGATACAGCAGGGAATAGGACTGGTTGTCTGTGATTTGCATGACGACGAAACGTATGGAGTTGGAGCCCAAGTCGATAATGGCTAATTTTTCCATGATATACCTCATTTCTCTATATGTTTACCGGAATCGGTTATCCGTTCTATTATACTACAAATAAATTAGTAAAAAAAAGAAAAATTCCTTCACACTAACTTTTTTGTCCGCATTATGCGGATATCTGCTTTTTTTGTTTTATGGCACCCTGGTTATAACAAGGCGTTTATCCATTGGCCAATTTGAGAAAAAACTGGGATAAATACGCATTGACAGCGGATCGAATAACTTCCTTTCGGCGGAAAAGCAGACGTTTTTTTATGTCCTTGTACAGGAAACAATGAAAGATAAATGTAAAGAAAAACGATGATTTTTTACAAAAAATATACATAACCAAACTAACTTTCATGTATAATAGAAGTAGCCTCCGCGTAACTGCGAGGATATTGTTTAGAAAAGTGGGGAGAATAATGGAAAAAAAGACCCGGAATGTTTTGGGTATCATCCATCTCGGTACGGTCAATATGACGATGAAAATCATCTCTTATTCATCGCTCGACGATATGGAGATCATCGAAAACGTAGCTCAAGAAGTAAAATATGGCGAAATGGTATTTCAGAGCCGCCACGTCAGCTTTCAATCACTGAATGAAATTTGCCAGGTCTTACTGGGATTCCGACAGCTGCTTCGCGACTATGATGTAAAGGACGTTCGCGTTTTATCGACGACGGCTATCAGTGAAGCCGATAATTTGATTAATGTCCTCGACCAGATTCGTATCCGCACAGGGTTCCACGTTGAAGTAACCCACATGACCAAGGAGATTTTCTACAAGTTCTTTGGTCTTTATTATAATGTGCTGAAAGGGAAATTCAACTTTGCCGACAAGGCAGTTATGCTGCTCGACATCACATCCGGCGGCGTTGGCCTGACGGGCTGGAAGAAAGACCACCTCTTGTTCCAGCAGAATATCAACATCGGTTCTCTGCGCATCTTGGAAAACTTTACCGAAAAGCAGCGCAACGAGCTGACCTTCCCGACGGCGGTCCGCGAGTACATTTACGGCACCTTGTACCCCTTGTGGAAGGGCGTTCAGCAGTACGATATCAAGTATATCGTACTCTCCGGCCGAGGCGGCAGCCTTATCGCACGGATCATGGGTAAGGCCAGTGACGACGGCTTGTTCCTGATTACGGCGCAGGAACTGCGTCAATTCATCTATTCTTTAAAAGGCGTTACCCCTTTTAAACTCATGAAGCGTTTCGGCTTGTCGCAGAACCTGGCCAACGTCATTATGCCGACGATTCTCTTGTACTATGAACTCCTTCGGCTGGTGGACATCGACATGCTGGTCGTCATGCCGACGACCTTTACTGAAGGCTACACGATGTACTATGTGGCTCAAAAAACGAAGCATCCTTACATAGAAAAACTACAGGCCCTGCGCCTCGATATGATGCGCCGCATGGCGAATAAATACTTGTACGATTCCATCCATTCGACACGAATCGAAGGCTACTGCAACGTTCTCTTTGAGGCCCTGTACAAATTCATCGGTCTTCGTTATGAAACGAAATACTTGTTGCAGATGGCTGCGATTTTTCATGAAACGGGTAAATTTATCAATATCCGCAAACACAATCTCTGTACGTATAACCTCATCGGAGAGACGGATATCTTCGGCTTGGCCGACGATGAAAAACAGATCCTGGCCGCCGTCTTGTATTACGCCTTCGATGGGACTTTGCAGGAGTCATCGGCCGTCTATCACGAGTTGACACCCCGTCAGAAAGTCATTACCGCAAAATTAACGGCTATTTTCCGACTGGCTGACTCTTTGGATAAGAGCCATTTAGGCAAAATCAGTGATCTTCGGGCCGAACTCGGTGAAGATGAATTGATCGTCTATTATACGGCCGATTCCGATATTTCTTTGGAACGCTGGACCTATATGAAGATGGCTGTCAACTTTTCCGAAGTCTTTGGCATTTCGACGAAATTAGTGAAAGGATAAGATAATTATGCCAGATTTTACAGATGCTCAATATTATTTAAATCGCGAATGTACGTGGATCAAATTCAACGAACGGGTTTTGCGCGAAGCTATCGTGCCGTCGAACCCTTTGTTGGAACAGCTGAATTTCATCGCCATTGCTTCTTCGAACTTGGATGAATTCTTCATGATTCGCGTCGCCGGTGTCAAACACCTCGTCGAAAGTGGTGTCAGACATATCGATATTGCCGGCATGACCCCGGCGGAACAGTTCGATGCCATCCAGTCCATGGTCCACGAACTCGTCGCCGACCAGTACCGCTATTACGATGGTATTCAGCAGAAATTACAGGATCACGGCATTCACTTTATCGGTGTCGACGACCTCAACGAAGACCAGCATATGTGGCTCGACGAGTTCTTCGGCCGCGAAATCTATCCCGTCGTTACGCCCATGGCCGTCGACTCCAGCCATCCTTTCCCGTTCTTGTCCAGCCTGAATCTGGACTTGGCCGTCCTCCTTCGTCGCAAGCACGGGGATCCGTCGGTCAAGACGGCCATCCTGCCGGTGCCGTCGTCGGTCATCAACCGCATCATCGAAGTTCCCCAGAGCGTGTCGCCTGTGGGAGAGCAGGCCGAAGGCCATCAGTTCCTCTTTTTGGAAGACATCATCGCGGCCTATGCCGATCGGTTCTTCCTCGGTTGTGAGATCTTAGAAGTGGCTCCCTTCCGGATTACCCGTGATGCTGACCTGGCTATCGACGACGACGTAGAAGATCTGTTGGTCGAAGTAGAAAAGAGTTTGAAAAAACGCCGCAAGGGGGCAGCCGTTCGCCTCGAGCTGGCAGCTTCCTCGAGCCGCATGATCCGCGAATTCCTGCGCGACGAATTGCAGCTGGAAGAACGGGATATCTATTATATCCCGGGGCCCCTTGACTGCAAGGTATTCTTCTCCTTCGTCGGCATCGAAGGCTTCGACGGACTGCGCTATCCGCCGGTAAAACCACAGCCGTCGTCGGAACTGGCGGCCATGGGCAGTACCGATATCTGGTCGGCCATTGCCGAACGGGATATCATGGTGCACCACCCGTATGAAACCTTTGAAACGGTAGAATACTTCATCCATCAGGCCGCTATCGATCCCGACGTTTTGGCCATTAAACAGACCCTGTACCGCGTCAGCAGTCAGTCGCCGATCATCGCAGCCCTGGCTCAGGCGGCCGAAAACGGCAAGCAGGTCACGGTCCTGATGGAAGTCAAGGCTCGCTTTGACGAAGAAAACAACATTCTCATGGCCCGTAAGCTGGAAAAAGCCGGCTGCCACGTCATTTACGGTATTATGGGGCTCAAGACACACTCGAAGATCACCCTCGTCGTCCGCCGGGAAGAGGACGGTATCCGCCGCTACGTCCACCTGGCAACGGGCAACTATAACGGCAAGACGGCACGCATCTATACTGACGTCGGTATCTTGACGTCTAATACCCTCATCGGAGTCGACGCGTCGGCTTTCTTTAACCTCTTGTCAGGCTATTCCGATCCTCCGGAATGGAATAAACTGGCTGTGGCACCGTTGAACCTGCGGGAAACCATTTATCAGGAAATCGACCAGGAAATCGCTTGGGCCAAAGCCGGGAAAAAAGCGCTCATCGTCGCTAAGATGAATTCGCTCCTCGATAAAGAAGTCATTGCTAAACTCTATGAAGCCTCGGCAGCCGGCGTCAAGATCCACCTCATCGTCCGCGGTATCTGCGTCCTTCGTCCGGGCCTCCCCGGCATCAGTGACAACATTGAAGTCCACAGCATCGTCGGCCGCTTCCTGGAACACAGCCGCTTATTCTACTTCTATAACGGCGGCAGTGAAGACGTCTTCATTTCCTCGGCTGACTGGATGCCGCGAAACCTGAATGAACGCGTCGAATTGATGACACCTGTCGAATTTGCACCTCATAAAGAACAGATTAAACATATCCTGAAACTCTATTTTGATGACAACGTCAAAGCCTACGCCATGAATCAAGACGGTTCGTACCGTTATCTGGCTGACGAACGAACAGGAAAAGCGGTTAATGCCCAGGATACCTGCCAGCGTGAAGCGGAAAAACTTCCGGCACACCGCAAGCGTGAAGTGCGGAAGCTGCGCAATATCGTCCTTCGCCCGCGTCCGACGGATCCGACGGAACAGGGCGACAACTAAATTGACAATGCCTGCGGCCTTTGCTAAAATGGTAAGAAACGTTTTAGGAGGCATGGCATGGAGTGGAAAAAATTCAGTATACTGAGCTTTAAGCGAAGAGGGCCGATCACGCAGATGTATGCGACCATGATTGCCTTATTGGTCCTCGTCTCGCTGACCGGCTTCATCGATAAAGGAAAGTCGGTAACCCTTGTGGCCGACGGGACGACCCGCCAGGTGTATACCCATGCCGTCAATGCAGATGCCTTGCTGCGTGAGTATAATATCGAGATGGGGGATCATGACGAAGTCACCATGTCGACGGCGGAACTCGACGACGGCAGTTACGTCAAAGTACGCCGGGCCATTCCCGTGACCCTCGTCTACAGGGGCCAATCGCAGACGGTGTATACGGCTAAGCGCAATACCCAGGAAGTAGCCGAGCAGTACGGGTATTCAAAAGAAAAATACCGCCCTTACGGCGACATTCAAAAGCCCCTCCAGGCCGGACAAAACATCGTCATCGGCAACGTCTCGCGCAAGACGATTACGGAAGATGACGTCGTACCCTATGCTGTAGAAAGTATTCCCGATGAAAACTTAGGGCAGGGGGAAGAACAAGTTGTCCAGCAAGGGCAAAATGGCCGCAAGCGAGTGAAGTTGAACATCGTCAGCGTCGACGGTCAGGTTGCCGATAAAGAGACGATTTCAACAGAGCTCATTTCAGAAATGCAGCCTATGGTCCGCAAAGTGGGCACCAAGGCAACGGTTGAAATCAACACCGGTTCCATTTCGCATTACCAAAAAGTCATCGCCATGGAAGCGACGGCTTATTTGCCTACCGATGGCGACGGATTGGGGATTACCCGCATGGGAACCCGTGCCCGCTATGGCGTCGTTGCCGTAGACCCCAACGTCATACCCTTAGGCTCGACGGTATACATTCCCGGTTACGGCGTAGCTCGTGCCGAAGATACAGGCGGGGCCATCCTCGGCAACCGCATCGATCTCTGCATGGAAGACTACGATGTTTGCATGGCCTTTGGCCGCCGCATGGTACCGGTCTATATTTTACAATAATATGTGCCAAGAAAAGGGCCTGCTGCGTCAGGTCCCTTTTTGCGCATCTTGCAGGCAGGGAAGCGGTATTTCACCTCTTGCCCTCCATGGGGAGATGTGATATAATATTCAAGGTTTGAATACCAAGATTCAAAATACACACGCTTGGCGAGTCCAGCACTGTGCCCGTTTCTTAGGAATACGGGTGAAGATGGGCGATGACCGGGCGGAGGAAAAAACAGGAGGAATCACACATTATGGCAGTAGTATCTATGAAACAATTATTGGAAGCCGGCGTTCATTTTGGTCACCAGACCCGCCGTTGGAACCCGAAGATGGCTCGTTTCATCTTCACCGAACGTAACGGTATCTACATCATCGACTTGCAGAAAACCGTTAAGAAAATGGACGAAGCTTACAATTTTGTCCGCGATTTGGCAGCTGAAGGCGGCAAAATCGTATTCGTAGGCACGAAAAAACAGGCTCAGGAATCGATTAAGAGCGAAGCAGAACGCTGCAACCAGTACTTCGTCAACGAACGTTGGCTCGGCGGTATGCTCACCAACTTCCAGACGATTGAAAAACGCGTAAAACGCTTGAAAACGTTGGAAAAACAGGCTGAAGACGGCACTTTCGAAGTATTGCCGAAGAAAGAAGTTACGCTCCTCAAACATGAAATGGAAAAACTTCAGAAATACCTCGGCGGTATTAAAGATATGAAGAAGCTCCCTGATGCTTTGTTCATCATCGACCCGAAAAAGGAAGAAATCGCCGTTGCAGAAGCTCGCAAACTCAACATCCCTATCATCGCTACGGTTGACACCAACTGCGATCCCGACGTTATCGACTACCCGATTCCGGCCAACGATGACGCTATCCGCGCCGTAAAACTCTTGACCGGCAAAATTGCTGACGCTGTCCTCGAAGGCAACCAGGGCAACCAGACTGAAGCCGGTGCAGCTGAAGAAACGACGGAAGAAGCAGCTGCAGAATAAGACAACTTATTCTCTGAGAATTAAATGGTTATACATAAAGGTAAGGAGCCTTCGCTTCTTACCTTTATTCAAACGGTATATTAAACTTACTTTTAGGAGGAATACTCATGGCTATTACAGCAGCAATGGTAAAAGAATTGAGAGAAAAAACAGGGGCAGGCATGATGGACTGCAAAAAAGCACTGACCGAAAGCAACGGCGATATGGACAAAGCCGTCGACTTGCTTCGCGAACACGGCTTAGCTGCAGCTGCTAAAAAAGCAGACCGCATCGCTGCTGAAGGTTTGGTTTATTCTTACATCCATGGCAACGGCCGCATCGGTGTTCTCGTCGAAGTCAACTGCGAAACGGACTTCGTCGCTCAGACCGACAATTTCAAAGCACTCTGCAAAGATATTGCCATGCAGATCGCTGCTGCAAAACCGGCATACCTCAAACGTGAAGAAGTTCCGGCTGACGTTTTGGAACATGAAAAAGACGTCCTTCGCCAGCAGGCTCTGAATGAAGGCAAACCGGAAAAGATCGTCGAAAAGATGATCGTCGGCCGTATCGAAAAATTCTACAAAGAAAATTGCCTCCTCGATCAGGAATTCATCAAAGATTCTGACAAGACGGTTCAGCAGGTCGTTACCGAAGCCGTTGCTAAGATCGGCGAAAAAATCGATATCCGCCGCTACACCCGTTACGAATTAGGTGAAGGCCTTGAAAAACGGAATGATGATTTCGTTTCTGAAGTAATGGCACAAGCTAAATAAGATTTCATAAGAGAACACCCAACCCGTGTTCTCTTATTTTCTAATTGAACATTTGCCAACATACAGAGGAGGCCCTTCTTTTATGGAACCGAAAAAATATAATCGTATCGTATTGAAACTGAGCGGCGAAGCATTGGCCGGCAAACAAGGCTACGGCATCGACCCGGAAACGGTAGAAACGATTGCCAAACAGATCGTCGAAGTCAATAAGCTCAATATTCAAGTCGCCATCGTCGTCGGCGGCGGCAATATCTGGCGCGGCCTGTCCGGTTCTGCCAAAGGCATGGATCGGGTATCGGCTGACTACATGGGCATGCTGGCCACGGTGATGAACTCGTTGGCACTCCAGGATGCCATGGAAAAGAACGGTGTCGCTACCCGCGTTCAAACGGCGATTAATATGCAGCAGGTTGCAGAACCCTATATCCGCCGCAGAGCGATCCGCCATATGGAAAAAGGCCGGGTCGTCATCTTTGGTGCCGGTACGGGCAATCCTTATTTTTCGACGGATACGACGGCAGCCCTGCGTGCTGCTGAAATCGAAGCCGATGCCATCCTCATGGCTAAAAACGGCGTAGACGGCGTCTATGACAGTGATCCCAAGCTCAATCCCGATGCCAAGATGTACAAGCGCCTGACCTATCTTGACGTCATTAACAAGGATCTCAAGGTTATGGATGCGACGGCAACGACTTTGTGCCGCAACAATAATATTCCTATCGTCGTCTTTAATATCGACAAGCCCGGGAATATTGTCGCCGCTGCCAGCGGAAAAGATTTAGGTACTTTGGTCGACAAAGAAGACTAAACGCTGTATGATATACTTATAAAAATAAAATAAGGAAGTGATTGATGTGGAAGTAAAAGAACTGCTCGCTCAGCACGAAGCCAAGATGGACAAGACGATTGAAGCGTTGAAACGGGAACTGACCTCCATCCGTACGGGCCGTGCCAGCACGTCCCTCTTAGACCGGGTCATGGTCGATTACTACGGGACGCCGACGCCGGTGAACCAAGTGGCTAACGTATCGGCTCCGGAGCCGCGGATGCTGACCATCGTTCCTTGGGAAGTAAAGATGCTCGGTGAAATCGAAAAAGCCATCTTAAAGTCCGATTTAGGCCTCAATCCCAATAATGACGGGAAAATGATTCGCTTGGAAATTCCTCAATTGACGGAAGAACGCCGTAAGGAATTGAGCAAGAAAGTCAGCAAGGTCGCCGAAGACTCGAAAGTTGTCGTCCGCAATATCCGCCGTGACGCCAACGAACTCATCAAGAAGATGGAAAAGAAAAAGGAAATCTCGGAAGATGACAGCAAGGAAGGTCAGGACAATATCCAGAAACTGACCGATAAAAAAATCAAGGCCATCGACGAAATCAAAGCAAAAAAAGAAAAAGAAGTCATGGCTGTATGATGGATATACGGATTTTTATTGGCATGCCGTTACGGTATGCCAAATCTGTATTACAGGAGAAAAATATTCCTTACGTCGTAGAACGGACGGTGTCGCGGTCCCGCTTTTTCCGCTGCGACCCGGAGCAGACCTACGTCATCCGCGCTAAAGCCGGTGATGACGGTGTCATATCGCTTTTGGTCAATGACAGCCTCGAGATGAGCGAATCCGTGGCCGACGCACTGTCCAAGGGAGACATGCAAGATGATTAACTTTTTTGGCAATAAAACAGAACCTGCTGAAACGGCAGGGAATCATGGCCTTGATATGAATAACATTCCCCGTCACGTAGCCATCATCATGGACGGCAACGGCCGCTGGGCCAAACGCAAGGGGATGCCGCGCAGTTACGGCCATCGTGCCGGTGCCGATACGCTGAAGCGGATCGTCATCGCTGCAGATGAACTGGGGATTAAAGTCCTGACGGTCTATGCCTTTTCGACGGAAAACTGGAAGCGGCCGGAAGAGGAAGTTTCGTATATTATGAAGCTGATGAAAAATTATCTCAGCCATAATTTACTCCAGCTTAAGGAACATAACGTACAGCTGCACATCATCGGCGACAAGTCACGTCTTCATCCGGAACTGCAGGAGGCCTTCGCTCAGGCGGAAGCCGATATGGCGGTCAATACGGGCCTTATCCTGAATGTCGCCGTCAATTACGGCGGTCGTTTGGAAATGGTTCAGGCTGTCCGCCGCCTGGCTGACGATGTCAAGGCCGGTCGCTGTGACGTCGGCGATATTGATGAAGACCGGTTGTCGAGCTATCTTTATACGGCACCGGACAATGACGTTGATTTGCTTATTCGTCCCGGCGATGACAAAAGGGTCAGCAACTTTCTCCTTTGGCAGATGGCTTATGCCGAATTTTGGTTTACGCCTCTTTGCTGGCCTGATTTTACGAAAGAAACGCTTGTCGAAGCTATCTCATCCTTTCAAGGCCGAGAACGTCGCTTTGGCGGTTTAAAATAAGGCAGGAAGGGTAGTTATCTATGTTGGCAAAACGAATTTTAACGGGCATCATCGGTGGTGCCTTTACCATTTTTGTGGTCTATGAAGGCAATTGGCTGTTCTTCCTGATGATGGCTCTCTTGGCTGTCGTCGCTTGGTATGAATACGGCAACATGGTCCGCAAGCTTCAGGTCGTTACGGCCGATACCGGCGGAGCCGTATGGCTTTTAGCCATGCTGGGAGCTTACTGGTTTGGCAGTACGAAACTGATGTTTCTCTTGGGACTGGTCCTCTTGGTCTGGCTCATGCTGCGGACGGTCTTTTTCCACGATAAGGTAAAGCCCGTCGACAGTGCCTATGCCCTGTACGGTCTCTTGTACATCTGCAGCGGCTTTTTGGCCCTCCTGGCCCTGCGCAGCGGTTCTGCCGTGTCTTTCATGAGCGACAACTTTAGCACGGTCATGGTAGAGCCGGCTCGGTTCTTCGTCTTTCTGCTGATCTTCTCGACCTGGGCCAGCGATACGGCGGCCTTTGCCGTCGGCAAGATGATGGGCAAGGTAAAGTTGTGCCCGTCTATCAGCCCCGGTAAGACTCGGGAAGGGGCCATCGGTGGCTTTATCGGGACCTTGGTCGTGGCAGTCATTTTTTCACTGATTTTTCAGTTTTCCATTCTCCACGCCTTAGCCCTGGGCGTCATCATCGGCATCATGGCACCTCTCGGCGATTTGGCAGAATCCATTTTAAAGCGGGTTTCGGGTGTCAAAGATTCGGGCAATATCATTCCCGGTCACGGCGGCGTCTTGGACCGTTTCGACAGTCTCCTCTTTGCGGCGCCTGCCATGTATGTCTATTTAATGCTGGTCATTTAAAAGAAGGGACGATATGAAAAAAATCTTGATTCTCGGCAGTACCGGTTCCATCGGGACCCAGGCTGTCGACGTTATCGAAGCACATCCGGAGGTATTTAAACTGGTCGGCGTGGCGGCTTACGGACACTTTAAGGACGTGGCCGCCCAGATAAAACGCCATCACCTCGACCTGGCCTGTATGGTCGAGGAAGGGGCCGCCGAAAAGGTGAGAGATGCTGTCGGCCCGTCGTGCCGCGTCTTTTCCGGAAGCCAGGGCTTGCTGAAGCTCATCGATGAATGTCAGGCAGACATCGTCCTCACGTCCCTCGTGGGAGCTGCCGGTATTGAACCGACTTTGCGGGCCATTGACCGGGGAATGGATATTGCCCTGGCCAACAAAGAAACGCTCGTGGCTGCCGGCGAACTGGTCATGAAGGAAGCGGCCCGTAAGGGTGTCCGCATCCTCCCCGTCGACAGCGAACACGGCGCCATATTCCAATGTCTCGACGGCCGCAAGGCCGACGAAGTCGAAAAACTTTTGATTACGGCGTCAGGCGGCCCCCATTTTCACCGTCCCTTGGCAGACTTTCCGTCCATTACTGTCGAACAGTGCTTAAAGCACCCGACGTGGAATATGGGCGGCAAGATTACCATCGATTCGGCGACGATGTTCAATAAGGGCCTTGAAGTCATCGAAGCTCACTGGCTGTTTGGCATGGACTTTGATAGGATTGAAGTCGTCATCCAGCCGCAGAGTATCGTCCACTCTATGATTGAGTTCATCGACGGCTCGGTACTGGCACAGCTTGGTATGCCCGATATGCGTCTGCCGATTCAGTACGCCTTTACCTATCCGGACAGACTTTCTGTCCGCGGGGCCAAAGCTATCGATTGGAAGACCTTGGGCAGTTTGGAATTTTTCCCGCCTGACGATGAAAAATTCCCCTCCATCGGCCTGGCTTATGAAGCCGGCCGGATAGGGGGGACGATGCCCTGCGTTTTGAACGGGGCCAATGAAGTGGCAGTCTATGCTTTTTTGCGTAAGGAAATTTCTTTTACGCGTATTTTTGAAATTGTCCATACGGTTATGGAGCGGCACGATGTCAAGGGCGAGGTAAGCCTCGAAACGATCCGCCAGGCAGATACCTGGGCTCGCCGCTGTGCTGCTTCTTTATTATAGAAAGGTGAATTCTGTGGGTATTACTATTTTAGCGACCATTTTTGTGTTCAGCATCATCGTCTTCATCCATGAATTAGGCCATTTTGCCACGGCAAAATGGGCCGGCATGCAAGTCGATGAATTCGCTATCGGCTTCGGACCCAAAATATACAGTACACGCCGCGGCGATACGGAATACTCTCTGCGGGCCATTCCCCTCGGCGGGTTTAACCGCATTGCCGGCATGTCTGAAGAAGAGCCGCTCAATGAAAAATCCTTCTTGAATAAATCCGTTCCGGCTCGGCTGGTGGTCATCGCCGCCGGCGGGATCATGAATTTTGTGCTGGCCATCGTCCTTTTTTGGGGCTTGTTCTTTGCCATCGGTACGGTGACCGTGTCGCCGGAAGCCGTCGTTGGCTCGACAATCTCCGGTTCGCCGGCTGAACAGTCCGGCCTTACGGAAGGGGACCGCATCGTTCGCATCGGCAATAAAGACATTTCCCAATGGAGCGATATTTCGGAAGCCGTAGCACCTTACAGTCACGCCGTCGTCACCGTTCAAATCGAGCGGGACGGGAAGCGTCAGGATGTCGAAATGATACCGGAAGTCGACAGCGCGTCTCAAAAAGTCATGCTCGGCGTCATGCCTATGACCACGGAAGAACGCCACGGATTCCTTGATTCGGGCATCATGGCAGTCAAGCGGACGGGGGAAATCTGCCGGCTCATGCTGGTTGGAATTTATCAGATGATAACCGGTCAGGAAAAGGCGGAAGTGGCAGGTCCCATCGGCGTTGCCCAGCTTGCAGGACAAGTCGCGGCCTCGGGATTTTCTAACCTGCTCATGTTTACGGCCTTCCTCAGCATCAACCTGGGGATTTTAAATCTTCTGCCCGTACCGCTCCTCGACGGCGGCTATATCATCTTGTTGATTCTCGAAGGGATTATGCGCCGGCGCATGCCGGGGAAAGCCCTGTACTACATTCAGGTTGTCGGGATGGTACTCTTAGGATCTCTGTTCCTCTTTGCCATGTTCCAGGATATCAGCCGTTTTTAGAAAGGGAGGTCATCGATGAAACGCAGACAATCGATTCCGGTTCAGGCCGGAAACGTTACCATTGGCGGCAGTGCGCCTATCTCGATTCAGACCATGTCGACGGTAAGCCCGGCACATACCGCAGAGGCCATTGCCGATGCCAGAAGGCTGGCCTCTTATGGTGCTGAAATCCTGCGCTTTGCCGTCCCCGATATGGAAGCGGCCAAAGGGCTGTCAGCCGTCGTAGAGGCCGTCGATATTCCTATCGTAGCCGACATCCACTTTGATTATCGATTGGCCCTGGCTGCCGTTGACAGCGGTGTCCAGGCCTTGCGCATCAATCCCGGCAATATCGGCGCCGATGACAACGTCGTCCGCGTCGTCGAAAAAGTAAGGCCCAAGGAAATTCCCATCCGCATCGGCATCAATACGGGATCCCTTCCGGCCGATATCCTGAAGGCCCATGGCGGCCATCCGACGGCAGCGGCCATGGTAGAAGGAGCCTTGCGCCATATTCGTATTTTAGAGCGCCTCGATTACCGAAATATGGTCATTTCCCTCAAGGCTTCCGACGTGCCGCTCATGATTGAATCGTATCAGGAACTGGCCGATAAAGTGCCCTATGCCTTTCATTTAGGCGTCACTGAAGCCGGCCTCGTCCGGGACGGAAGCATCAAGTCCGCCATCGGTATCGGGACTTTATTATACCAAGGTATCGGGGATACGATTCGCGTATCCCTTACGGATGATCCGGCGGAAGAAATCAAGGTCGCCCAGACCATTTTAAGCTCCCTCGGACTGCGTCGTTTCGGACCGACCCTCATTTCCTGTCCGACCTGCGGCCGTACGCAGGTACAGCTCATCGAGCTTGCCAAAGAAGTCGAAGCGGCCATTTCCCACTTGACCGTTCCCATTAAGGTCGCCGTCATGGGCTGCGTCGTAAACGGCCCGGGAGAGGCGAAAGAAGCCGATTTCGGCATTGCCGGCGGAAAGGGGAGCGGTATCGTCTTTGCCCATGGCAAGGTCCTTCGTACGGCACCGGAAGATCAGCTCGTCGCTGCTCTTTTGGAAGAAATAGAAAAATCAATCGCAAAGGAGTCTTAACTCATGTTAGCATCCAAACTGTACAGCCCGACCCTACGGGAAATTCCGGCCGACGCCGAAATCTCCAGCCATCAGTACATGCTGAAAGCCGGCCTCATTCGTAAAAGTGGCGGCGGTTTATACTCATTCCTGCCTCTTGGCCGCCGCGTCGAACTCAAAATCGAAGCCATTATCCGCGAAGAAATGAATAATATCGGCGCTCAGGAAATCATGATGCCCATCGTCCAGCCGGCTGAAATCTGGCACGAATCGGGGCGGTGGAATGCCTATGGTCCGGAAATGTTCAAACTGGAAGACCGTCACGGCGGTCAGTTCTGTCTCGGGCCGACTCACGAAGAATTGATCACGACACTGGTGCGCAACGAACTGCGTTCGTACAAGCAGATGCCGGTTACGCTGTGGCAGATGCAGAATAAATACCGCGATGAAATTCGCCCGCGTTTCGGCCTCATGCGCAGCCGGGAATTCGTCATGAAAGACGGTTATTCTTTTGACGTCGACGAAGAAGGGCTCCATAAGAGTTATCAAGACGAATACGACGCCTATACCCGCGTCTTTACCCGCTGCGGTCTGGAATTCAAACAGGTTGAAGCCGACAGCGGTCAGATCGGCGGCAATCACAGCCATGAATTCATGGCCTTGGCCCAGGCCGGGGAAGCAGAAATCGTATCGTGCTCCCAGTGTGACTATGCAGCCGATATCGAAAAAGCAACTGCACCGACCCTTGAAATGGCAGCTGAAACGGCCAAAGATGTCGAATTGATTGAAACGCCGAACTGCGCCACCATTGAAGATTTAGCTCAGTTCCTGTCCATTCCTCTCGAAAAGACAATCAAGGCGGTTGCTTTCACTATCGATGGTGAAAAGACAGTTCTCTGCATGGTCCGCGGCGACCATTCGGTCAACGACGTAGCCGTCCAGAATTTTGTCGGCGGCAATGCCATCGAACCGGCAACGGAAGACGAATTAAAGGCTCACGGTCTTCAGCCGGGCTATATGAGCCCTATCGATGCCGATAAGCCGGATAATGAAACTTTCTTCATCCTCGTCGATCCGTCGGCCATGGCCGTTCCCAATGGCGTTACCGGCGCCAACAAGGCAGGCTATCACTATCAGAACGTCAATCCGTCCCGTGATTTCAAAGATGTTACCGTCGCTTCTATCCGCACCATGGTCGAAGGCGACGCCTGCCCCCACTGCGGCGCTCCGATCCACGTCGTCCGCGGCATCGAAGTCGGCCAGGTCTTTGAATTAGGTACCAAGTATTCCGAAGCCCTCCATGCGACCTTCCTCGACCAGAACGGCAAAGCTAAGCCTTATGTCATGGGCTGCTACGGAATCGGTGTTACTCGGACGATTGCGGCGGCTATCGAACAGTTCCACGACGAACACGGCATCATGTGGCCTGTCGCCATTGCACCTTTTGAAGTCGCCGTCGTACCGGTCAGCACGAAAGATCAGGACCAGGTTCGTATTGCTGAAGAAATTTATGGCGGCCTTCAGGCCATGAAGACCGACGTCCTCCTCGACGATAGAAACGAACGGGCCGGTGTCAAATTCAACGACGCCGACCTCATCGGCTACCCTGTACGGGTCACGGTCGGCAAAAAGAGCGCCTCTGACGGAACGGTAGAAATCAAAGTTCGCCGTACCGGTCAGGAAGAAGTCGTTCCCATCGACCAGGCTGTCGCCCGCGTTCAGGAAATCTTAGCAGAGTTACGAAGCAAAAATATGTAATTTATTAAAACAGATGTAAAATAAGACGGAGAAAACTTGTATTCCTCTCCGTTTTATTTTATACTTTTAATTAGTACACTAATTAGAAGAGGAGGGTGCGCTTATGGGTTTTGATGTATTTCCTACGCGGAAAGAATTGGAAAAATATGCAGAGAAGATTCCTGAAATTGAACCGTCGGCCGTATTGGCCATGCTCCGCATTTCCCAGGCAGCGGAGTATGTCCGCGCTGCCATCAATGATGTATTGGCCAGCCAATACCATTTGTCGCGGGGCAAGCTTCGGGTCATGTTCGTTCTATACCAGATGACCGACGGCATTGCGCCGTCTCAGCTCGCCGACCGGGCCGGTGTCACTCGGGCGACGATTACGACTATGGTCAAGCGCATGGTTCGCGACGGACTGACGGAAGTGGCCATCGATCAGACCGATAAAAGGGGCAAGAAAGTTCGCCTGACGGCCCAAGGACGGGAGTTTATGGACGATGTGCTGCCAGATCATTATCTCCGCATTTCCATGCTCATGAGCCGCCTCAGTGAAGCCGAACAGACGCAGCTTATCTTTTTGCTGACTAAGTTGAGCGGCTGATCCCCATATCATCATTCGAAAGCTGAAAGGGTATCCTTTTCAGCTTTTTTCATAGCCTGCGTGCGGTAAAGCCGGCTTTGCCGCATCGCGACAAATGGGGCAGGCCGTGGTATAATGACAGGCGTAAGCCATTTTGACAGAAATGAGGGAACCTTTCATGGAAATTAAAATCATCGCTTTAGGGAAAGATGACCGTCCCCTCGATACCTACGGGCAGGACGGGAAAAGCTTTGCTGAAACGTATGCACCCATCGTCGACCTCTTGTTGAAAGAGAGCCGCCTTCATGCCGTCGTTCACACTGTTCCCGGCGGACCGGATATGGCTGAAGCCGTGCGCCGCCTCATCGATCAGAAGCGGCAGGAAGAAGGAATGGCCAAGGAACAACTGCCTTTTGATTTGATGCCCCTTACGGAAGTTACGGCCAGACTTCGCCGCGAAGACGGCTGTCCTTGGGACCGGTCCCAGACCCATCGGACACTGCGGCGATATCTCATCGAAGAAGTCTATGAAATGCTCGATGCCATTGACAATGACGATATAGACGGTATCCGCGAAGAACTGGGGGATATCCTCTATCAGGTGGCCATTCATGCCCGAATTGCCGAAGAAAAAGGGCTTTTCTCGGCCCAGGATGTCGTAAAAGATATCACAAATAAGATGATTCGGCGTCATCCCTATGTTTTTAGCCAAAAAAGCCTTGAAAATATAGGGACGAGTATGTTAAACTGGGATAGATTAAAGCAAGGAGAACAACGCCAGCAGCACGCTCATCTGCTGGACGGAGTCGTTCCCGGCCTGCCGTCACTCCTGACTGCCGACAAGCTTCAGGAGAAAGCGGCCAAAGTCGGATTCGACTGGCCCGATGTCGAAGGTGTCTGGGAAAAGTTCCAAGAAGAGTGGACTGAATTCCGTCAGGCCCTTGATGAAGGCGATCCTGTCCATGCGGAAGAAGAAGCTGGGGATGTCTTGTTCGTATTTGCTGATTTATGCCGACGCTATCATATAGAGCCGGAATGTGCGTTACATCGGGCTAACAGTAAATTCCGTCGCCGTTTTGCTCATGTCGAGGATCGGGTCAACCGGTCGGGCCGGCCATGGGAGGCATTTTCACTGGATGAGTTGGACTCATTCTGGCAGGAAGCCAAGCGGATAGAACGGCAGGAAAAACTCTAGACTGTTAGTGTTAGGAAGATGTGACGATCCAAAGGAGGACCTAGTAACATGAACAAAACAGAATTAATCGCTGCAGTAGCACAGAAATCCGATTTGACGAAAAAAGACGCTGAAAAGGCCGTAAAAGCCGTATTCGAAGCCATTAGCGACAGCCTCACCCAGGGTGATAAAGTCCAGATCATCGGCTTTGGTACGTTTGAAGTCCGCCAGCGTAAAGCCCGCGAAGGCCGCAACCCTCGCAACAATGAACCTATCCAGATCGAAGCTTCCAAGACTCCCGCTTTCAAAGCCGGCAAACAGCTTAAAGATTTGGTTAATAACAAATAAGTACGATCCCGAAGGGCCGCATGAAAAACGGCCCTTTTCTTTTCATACAAGTTATCGTACTATATAGTGGAAGGTGCAACGAAGGCTGTTTATAAAAGAAGGGATCCTATATGGCAAAGAAAAAAGTCCTGATCCTGTCGGCCTCGATCGGTACAGGCCATACACAGGCAGCACGGGCTATAGAAGAATATGTCAAGACCATTCCTGAAGAATGTGATGTCGAACACGTAGATTTTCTGTCCAATGATATCTTGTCCATCGACAACATCGTCAAAGAGACGTACATTAAGATTCTCGATGTCTTTCCGCTGTTATACGATTTGATGTATTACTCGTCGCAAGGATATAAAAAAGGCCTGGCCGTCAAGACCCTTTTTGCGTGGGGCCTTAAACGGCGGCTGCTCAAGGTCTTAGCAGATCGAAAGCCGGATGTCCTGGTCTTTACCCACCCTTTTCCGGCTGGAGCGGCAGCGTTGTTAAAACGACAGCATCGTCTGAATATTCCTTTAGTCGGCGTCATTACTGATTTTGCTATCCATCAGCTGTGGGTGTACCCGCAAATCGACGTCTACTGCGTCGCAGCTACACAGATTAAAGACCTGCTCGTCGAACAAGGCGTCGCTGCTGATAAAATTGTCGTGTCGGGCATTCCCGTGCGGAAGGCTTTTGACCAAGAACGCTGGCACTGGGATGAGGAGCATCAGAATAATAAGAATATCCTTATCATGGGCGGCGGTCTGGGAATGGGGTCTATCCGACAATCCCTGGCACTGCTGGATCGGTTATCCGTCGTCGACAGCTTTACCGTTGTAACCGGTTATAATGCCGATCTTTACGATGAACTGTCGAAGATGCGCGGCGAACTCGATCATGATGTGGAAATCCTCGGTTATACGAACCAGATTTCAAAACTCATGTGCCGGGCGTCCCTGCTCTTAACCAAGCCCGGAGCACTTACTTGTACGGAGGGCGCTGCTATCCAAGTGCCCATGGTCCTATACAGCCCGATTCCGGGTCAGGAAGAGGCCAATGCCAAGTATATGCAGGCCAAGGGCTGTGCAGCTTGGGTGAAGAAACAAGAAGAACTGGTTTCCATCGTATCGGACTTATTTACCCATCCGGAAAAATTGGAAGCGATGTCGAAAGCCAGCCTCGACTGCCATCGTGACGGCGCACGGATCATCGGCAAGGAAATCGTCCACCTCTTGCAGCCGGCGACAGATACGGCCGTGCCGTCATCTTTGATATACGAACCATAAAGAAAAGGGCCTCCTCGGTTTCGCTTTGCGAAACAAGAGGAGTTTTTTTCTAAAAGGAGTCTTGTTTGTGGAAGTTCAACTTTTTCATACGACCTTATCTTTGGGCGTATTGATTTTTATCATGGCCGGCGGTTTCTTAGCCGGTTTTGTCGATTCTATTGCCGGCGGCGGGGGACTCGTTTCGCTCCCCGCCCTGATGGCGGCAGGCCTTCCGCCGCACCTGGCTCTGGGGACCAATAAGTTTTCAGCCACCTTTGGGGCCGTTATGAGTGCTTGGCAATTCTTTAAGGCCGGCAAAGTCGACCGGCACTTGATGAAACGGGCTTTGCCCTGCACCTTTGCAGGGGCCGTTTTGGGTTGTCTGGTCATGCTGCACATGAGTGCCGAATGGCTTCAGCCGTTGATTATCCTGTCGCTCATGGCGGCCGCCGTCGTCGTCTTTACGCGGCGTAACCTGGGATCGGTCAATACCTATGCCGGTGAGACGGGGAGAAATTTGCTCTTTACGGCCCTCTTTGCCGGGGCTATCGGATTTTATGACGGCTTTGCCGGCCCCGGGACGGGGACCTTTCTCATCGTTGCCTTTGCAGCCCTGGGCTTTGATTTCGTCACGGCTGCCGGCAATGCCAAGATGCTCAATCTCATGAGCAACGTGACGGCCTTCGTCATCTTGGTCTGGTCCGGGACGATCCTCTATGTCTACGGCATCGTCATGGCCCTGTGCATCTTTACGGGAGCCTTTTTCGGTTCACGATTGGCCATCCGCCGGGGAACCGGTTTTGTTCGGGTCGTCATGCTCGTCGTGACGGCAGCGCTTATCGGAAAGCTGGGCCTTTCTTATCTTGGCGTTCTATGAGGAGGTTATCATGAATACGGCACTTATCAGCGGCGGCACGTCGGGTATAGGTCTTGCGACGGCTGCCGTCCTTTTGGACCGGGGGTGGCAGGTCGCTGTCAGCGGCAGGAATCGGGAAAGGGGACAGGCTGCCTTGCAGGAGTTGGAGGGAAAGGGGGCCGTCCATTATATAGAAGGTGATGTCAGCCGGGATGAAGACTGCCGGAAGATGGTGATCGAGACGGTCCGCCGCTTTGGCGGTCTGGACGGCTTGGTGACGTCAGCCGGCATCTACGAACAAGGCCTTCTTGAAAATGTGACGCCTGACGACGTGCAGCAGCTCTTTGCCGTCAATGTCTACGGGACCATTTCCCTTTGTAAATACGCCCTGCCGCATCTGCGCCGCCGGCCGGGCAGTATCGTAACCGTCAGCAGCGATGCCGGACTCCAGGGGAACATAGCCTGCTCCATCTATGGGGCGACCAAGGGCGCTGTTGTCGCTTTTACCAAGTCCCTGGCCCTGGAAGCGGCACCGCACCAGATACGGGTCAACTGCGTCTGTCCCGGTGACGTCGAAACGCCGATGCTCGAAAAACAGCTCCGGGATCATCCCGATATGGAGCGGGAGACCATGAAGGAACAATACCCGTTATACCGATTGGCACGGGCCGATGAAGTGGCTAAGGCCATTGCCTTTTTACTCAGTGAAGATTCCTCCTTTATTACGGCTGCGGCACTTCCCGTAGACGGGGGTTTGACAAGCTGGTAGAAACATGGGAAAATATAAAATATAGTGTTTATTTCGTCAAAGAATGGGGTGTTAAGTATGGCAAATGAAGAAAATGCAAAAACCGTAGAACAGTTGCAGGAAGAGATTGCCGCTTTGAAACAGGAACTGGCTGATTTCAAACAGAGCCATTCTCAGCCGATTGAAGATGCTGCCAACAGTGTTGTCAAAGCCATGGAACAGACGACGGAAGACAAAGACGTCCAAGTCGAAATGCTGTGCCGCTGGGCTGCTGCCCGTGCCGGTGCCATCGTCATTGCGCCGCTTATCGGAACGGCAGCACTCATGGCCAATGAAGTGTACCTGGTCAGCCGTATTGCCAAAGTCTATGACGTTAAATTGAGCGAACGGGCCCTGATCGCCTTCTTAGGGGCAGTCGGCAGCCGCGTGGCCGGTACGCTGTTGACGACGCTCATTCCTTTCAGTATCATCCAGGTCCCCGTTGCTGTCGGTATTACCTACAGCCTGGGCCGGGTCACCCAGCGCTGGCTCAAAGACGGCATGCCTACCGACATGGGTCCGTATATCGAAATGATGGGCGAATGGAAGGACAAAGCTCGTGAACAAGCCGATAAGCTCAAAGAAAACCCACTGAAGAACGTTCCCCTCGGCGATGAAACGATTGACTTCATGAAAAAATGGGGCGGTGCTGCCAAAGACTGCATCCAGGACGTCAAAGAAAAAGGGGAAGAACTGTATAACTCTGTCGTTCATAAGGACGACTTAGTCGATGAAATCGTCGATGAAAAAGCGGAAGATTTGAAAGATGCCGCCGGCGATGCCAAAGATGCTTTCGATGATACCGTCGATAAGGTCGTTGACTCCGACGCCATGGACAAGGCCAAGGACGTTGCCAGAGATGCTAAGGATGCCGCGGAAGATGTTAAAGATGCCGCTAAGGACGTTGCGAAAGACGCTAAGGACGCCGCCAAGGAAGTATCCGACATGGATGCCGACGATGTCGAAAAAAAGGTTAAAGAAGCTGTAGAAGAGGCTAAAAAGTCTTTGGAAGACCTGAAGTAAGGTGAAAGCCGATGTGGAAAATACTGAGCTTTTTCGCCCAATTTTATACACCGGGCCGATTCATCCTATTTATTCGCACAGCAGGAAGAAAAATTAAATTTTTACCGAAAATCCTGACAATTTTTTATTGTATGCAAGATAAAGACACGCCGAAATTTATTAAATTGGCTCTCATGGGAGCTATTGGCTACGTTATCTTGCCCTTTGATCTGGTGCCGGACGTCTTTGCCGGATTTGGCTGGCTGGACGATGCCGCTGTCGTCGCTGCAGCCCTGCACTTAGCCGGGACTTATGTCAAACCGGAACACCGGGAAAAGGTACGCCGCATGTTCCCGTTCCTGAAAAGTACGTGAGTGACCGGAGCATGATTGATAAAGGGACTGTCGCATGAGGACAGTCCCTTTATCGTTCGTATTTCAGACTTTTCCTTTGACAAACATAGGTCATCATCGTAAAATAATATGAGCGTGTATAAAGTTAGGAGTTAAGAATTTATGATTACTGTTGTTGAAAAAGTGCGGTTCTATGAAACGGACATGATGGGCATTGCCCACCATTCCAACCACATCCGTTGGTTTGAATGCGGCCGCTGTGAATATTTTGCCGCTGCCGGTCTCGACTTATTCGACCTCCTCGATCAAGGGATTACCTATCCCATTAAGAGTGTGTCCTGCGAATATATCAGCCCCATAAACTATGCCGATATCATTGACATCGAGACTCGCCTGGTAAAGCTCAGCCGGGCCCAGATGGTCTTTTCCTACCGTATCGTCCGTCATGATGACCGCCGCCTGTTGGCGACAGGAACGACGCAGAACGTATTTGTCCACAAAAACAGTGGGAAAGTAGCCCGCCTCTCTGATGAAGATTACAAGAAACTACAGGCCATGTATGCTGCCGAACAGGCAGATACAGACGTCGAAGGAGCCGTTCATGGAAGGTAATTCACGGCCGATCGGTGTGTTTGATTCCGGTGTCGGCGGACTGACTGTCGTCGCAAAATTGCGGATGCTCCTGCCTCATGAAGACATTATCTACGTCGGTGATACCAAACGAAACCCGTACGGGACGCGGACGCCGGCAGAAATCCTTCAGTATACGCGGGATATTCTGCATTTTATGACCGAGCAGAAGGTCAAAGTTGTCGCCATCGGCTGCAACACCGTTACGGCCGTTGCCTATGATACCGTCGTAAAGGAAGTCGACTATCCCTTGATCGGCATGAGTCGGGGCCTCAAGACGGCTAAGCAAATCAGTGCGACCCAAAAGATTGCCGTCTTCGCTACGCCGTTAACCATTGCCAACCACAGTCATCGCAAGGTCGCTGCCGATATGGACGGCAATATTGAAATCGTTGAACAGTCCTGCCCGGCCCTGGCGAATCTCATCGAACGAGGCGTCCTCGACGGGCCGGAAATCCGCGGTCCCTTAAAGCAGTATACGGAGCCGGTCCTTCATTCCGGTGCCGATACGGCCATTTTCGGCTGCACGCATTTCCCTTTCATCCAGCCTCTCTTTGAAGAGTTTTGCGGCGATTCCATTGCCTTCGTCGATCCGGCCCATGAAATGGCCCTGGAAACACTGGATGTCTTAAAGAAAGACGGGTTGCTTAACCCGAACCAAGAAAACGGCTATTTACGCCTTTGTTTTACGGCCGAAAAGGAGCGCGGTGCCCACCTGGCAGAACACCTCATTCCGGCCAATGAATTTACCGCTGAAGAAATCACCCTCATTTAATCGTATCTATATTTTACATAAAGGAGTCTTGCGCCGTGTTTTTCTATGTCTTATTCAATGTTATCATTGCCGTCATCGGCATTGCTGCTGTCCTGTACCTGTTGTTCCGCTTCTTTGCCTGGCGGCAGGGGGACGCCCGCTTTGTTATCGATGCCCGCCATCGGAAACCTTTTGAAATGAAGGAAATTACCCAGAACCGGGCCGTCTTCGAAACAGAAGTACCTATCCACAATGCCGGCCGGCAGCTGGGAACCATCATGGACTTTTATCCTCGGACCCTCCTTCCGCGTGAACAGTACGACAAGGTTACGGTCCAGTCCGAACTTGCCAATAAGGCAGCCGAACGCGATGACAACTACTGGGAATCTGTTATTTTTAATCCCCGCGATCGGGGCATGATCCGCGTCACCATTACCCTGACCAGCAAAGAAGGCAACATCCGCGAAGACTTGAAGACCTTCCCTGATATGCCGATTGATCTCGTCTATCAAGTCGTATCCCGCAGCGAATGGTACATCCATAAGGCCCGCATTACCTTGAAGGCAACGGAAGTACAGCACGCATTGGAATTGAATTAGGAGGTCTCATACAATGGCAGAAATCGAAGTACCGGTAGAATTAGTCCCTGTAAAAACAAGAATCCTTACGGATAAAGATGATATCGTCGATGTTATCGAAGAATATGCAAAACACGTCGTCGGTCCCGATGACTTGGTCTGCACGGCCGAAAGTGTCGTCGCCATTACTCAGCACCGTTATACGCGGCCGGAAGAACTGACGCCGTCCTGGCAGGCCCGCCTCATGCGGCGCTTCGTTCCCGGTGAAGGCAGTATGGCCAGTCTCTACGGCATGCAGGCAGCCATGAACCTTGAAGGGGAATGGAAGATGATGTTCTGGTTCATCGTCGGCTTTTTTGCAAAACTGGCCGGCAAGAACGGCGTCTGGTATGCCAAATGCCGTCAGGCGTCCTTAACCGATGACGTTACGGGCACCATGCCGCCCTTTGATAAATGCATCGTCTACGGGCCGGCTGAACCGGATAAGGTTGCTGAAAAAATCAAACAGCGCATGGGCTGCTACGGCGCCGTCGTTGCCGACGTCAACGACCTCAAGCGCTCGGCCGTCCTCGGTCACAGCAAGGGCATCAATCCGAAAGAAATCGCCCGGATCCTCATCGACAATCCTTTTGGCAATGCGTCCCAAAAGACGCCGATTGTCGTCATCAAGAATTACGCAAAAATGCTTAAAAAATAACAGCCGGACAAGGGGGATGTGCCGTGGCAGAAAAAATTGTACTGGCAACACATAATGCCGGGAAGATACGGGAATTCAAAAGTATTTTAGAGCCTTTGGGCTATGAAGCCGTTTCGGTGCACGATGTCCTGCCGTCGATTACGGAGCCGGAAGAAACGGGAACGACCTTTGCCGAAAATGCCCTGCTGAAAGCCTCGTATTATATGAAGGCTACAGGACTTCCGTGCCTGGCCGATGATTCGGGGATTGCCGCCGATGCCCTTGGCGGCCGTCCCGGCGTCTACTCGGCCCGTTATGCCGGTCCCGACTGCGACGATGAAGCCAACAATCAAAAGCTCATAGCGGAACTGGCAGCTTTTCCGCCGGAAGAACGGACGGTTCACTACATTTGCTCTTTGGTCCTCATCTGGCCTGACGGCCGCACTGTACAGGCTGAAGGGAGCTGCGACGGTCTCTTTCAGGATGTTTATGCCGGCGACAACGGCTTTGGTTACGACCCTTTATTCTACGTTCCTGAAAAAGGGAAGACCATGGCTGAATTGTCCATGGCCGAAAAAAATGAAATCAGTCATCGGGGGAAAGCCTTGAAGAAACTCGTCGAGGCCTTGTCATGAGTACCGTCCGGGTAGGCTTGGTCAGTGACAGCCACGGCCGTTTTGAATGCCTGTCTCGCATGGCTGACAGTGCTCCCGATGTGGCTGCCTGGATTCACGGCGGCGACTACTGCGACGACGGCGAGGATTTAGCCATATATACGGGCGTGCCGGTCTATGCCGTTTTGGGCAATAACGACTATCTGAACCATACCAACGATCCGGAATGCCGCTGTGTTACCGTCGGCGGCATTCGTATTGTCGCCATTCACGGCAGCCAATGGTACGGAGAACGGCGGCTGCAAAAACTCGTCGAATTAGGAAACGAACAGCATGCCGACCTCGTCGTCTTCGGCCATACCCACCGCCGCTTCATCAAGCGTGAGGCTGACCTGTGGATCGTCAATCCCGGCAGCATCGGTCTGCCCCGCGACGGGCGAAAAGGGACCTATGCCGTCGTGACCATTGACGACGGGGTCATTACGGATATTGCCTTTCACGAGATTGACCGAAAATAAGCCCATTGGGGAAGGAACTGGATTACCATTCATGAAAACGAAAAAACTCAAGCTCTACGGGTTCAATAACCTGACGAAGACTCTGAGCTTTAATATTTATGACATCTGCTATGCCGTCAGTGACGAATCGCGGCGCCAATATATCGAATATATTGACGAGCAGTATAATGCCGAACGATTGACCAATATCCTGCGCAACGTGTCGGATATCATCGGCGCTCATATCTTAAACGTAGCCAGCCAGGACTACGATCCTCAGGGAGCGAGCGTTACCATCCTCATTTCGGAGGATGAGGTTCACGATGCCGACGTCGTATGCCATCTCGACAAGAGCCACCTGACGGTCCATACCTATCCCGAAAGCCATCCTCAAAAGGGTATCATGACCTTTCGGGCCGATATCGACGTGTCGACGTGCGGCCGCATTTCGCCGCTCAATGCGCTCAATTACCTCCTGGACAGCTTCGATTCCGACATCGTTACTCTCGACTACCGCGTTCGCGGCTTTACGCGGGATATGAACGGCAAGAAGCTGTTTATCGATCACCGCATCAATTCCATTCAAAATTATATTGCGCCGGCGACGCGGCATCGCTATGATATGATCGATGTCAACGTCTATCAGGAGAATATTTTTCATACGAAGATGGTCCTCCACGACTTCGATTTAAATAACTACCTGTTCAATATTACCAAAGACGATTTGAGTGAACGGGAACAGCAGCAAATCCGCCGCCAAGTCCGGCAGGAAATGCTGGAAATCTACAACGGCCGCAATATGCCGTCTATGCGCTAAGGAGGACGAATGTTGGATAATAAGAAAACACTCTGTGCCATCGGAAAGGCCATGAAGAAGGGCGGATTGGTGGCTGCCTGTGACGGCAATATCAGTTATCGCCGTGACGACGGCCTTATCGTCATTACCCCGTCGGGCCTTCCAAAGGGCGAGCTCCATCCGAAGGACCTCCTGGTCGTCAATCTGGACGGCATCGTTTTCGAGGGGATGGGGAAACCGTCATCGGAAACGGCCCTCCATCTCAACATCTATCGGAAGCAGCAAGATGTTCATGCCATCATCCATGCTCATCCCGTTACGGCGACGGCCCTGACCGTAGCCGGTATTCCTTTTGCAGCCGACATCGTGACCGAAGGGGCCATGGTCTTAGGCGAAGTGCCGACTGTGCCCTATGCGCCTCCCGGATCGTTGGAACTTGCTGAAGGATGCGGTGCTGCCGCTGAAACAGCCTCAGTATTCCTCATGGAACGGCACGGTGCCGTTACCTTGGGAACCGATCTTAAAGAAGCTTTCTACCGCCTGGATACGCTGGAAGCGGTAGCGAAGATGTATCGTGATTCCCTGATCTTTTCGTTGGCCGGCGGAGATAAGGGGCATACGACGACAAAGGCCAAGCCTTTGAGCTGGTATTTGAAACAGAAATAAGAAAAGCTCTCGCAGTTGCGAGAGCTTTTTGTCGTCCTGATTTCGATGCGGCTATTCTTTCTTGGGCTCGACGATGTATGTCGTCTGATTGGTGAATATGACGTAGCCCGGGACGGCGTGGGCCGGTTTCTTTACATGGCGTACGAGGGTGCAGTCGACTTCGACTTTAGAGCTGTCCCGGCCTTTACTGTAATAGGCGGCCAGTTGTGCTGCCCGTTCGATTTGGGCATCCGTCGGATCGGCGTTGTGCGAGGCTAAGATGACGTGGGAACCGGGTTGGTCCTTGACGTGGAACCACAGGTCGTAGGGATGAGCTTTCTTCAAGGTCAAGAAGTCATTTTGCCGATTGTTGCGGCCGACCCAGATGGTCAGGCCGTCGGCGTCGATGGTTAAGATGTCCTGAGCCGATTCTTTCTTTTGCCTATCTTTATTATGGCCGCTGATGAGGTTCATCTGTTTCATTTCGGCCTTGATGTCCGTGATTTCATCTTTCGTCGTCGTGTTTTCCAAGGCATATTCGAGGGAGTAGAGATAGTCTAAATGCTGTTGGTTTTCCTCGTGGAGCTGAGCCGATATCTGTTTGCGGTTGCGCAGCTTCGTATAGCGCTTGTAATAGCGGTTGGCATTGTCGGTCATGGAGTAGGCCGGGTCGAGGGCGATGGTGACGTCTTCCTGGTTTTCGGATAAGAGGTTTTTGACGGTTACTTGTTTTTCATGGTCGTGCTTTTCATAAGCGTAAATCATGAGCAAGTCGCCGTACAATTTATAGGTGTCGATTTTCTTCGTTTCTTTCATTTCATCGGCAATGCGCTTGATTTTTCGTTTTTGCTTTTCAATGAGCTTGGCGACCTTCTTTTGCAGCTGTTCCTGTTCGCCGTTCAGGCTGCGGTGCGTGGCCTGGTATTCGCTGAGATACGTTTCGATGAGGGGGAAGTGACGCCGCGGATACTGGGAGAGGCTGTTTAGTTCCAAGGGGAAGATGACTTCCTTGCCTTTGACGGTATAGACGTAGGCGCCGGAAATCCCGGCGAGGCGCTTGCCAAAGGCTTCGACCGTACGGCACCAAGCAAAGCGGTCAGCCGGGGACAGATCCTGTACGAGGGTGGCCGTGTCGATGCCGGAGTCGTGGGATAATTCGGTCAAGACGACGGTGCTCATGCCGTTGAAGCGCTTGAGCATCCAGGTCTTTAAGGGTTCGTCGCCGCCGGTTTCCATCATATCCGTCAGTTCTTGGGCAGAGAAGGAAAAGGGATCCATGCGCATGAAATTCGGCGGAAAATCATAGGGCTCCTTGGGAGCAATGGTGCGGACGGCCTGTTTGTTTTTACCGGTCTTAATGAGGGCTTCGATGATGACTCCGTCTTCCGTGAAAATGACGTTGCTGTATTTTCCCATGAGTTCGACATGGATCTTACGGGTGACGACCTTGCCGGAGATATCGAGGACATCGACGGCGATTTCGATAAGTCGGTCTAAATGGAGTTGGGCAATGGAAGCGATGCGTCCGTTTTCATAATACTTGCGGAGAAACATGCAGAGCCCCGTCGGGATATCCGGCGTCGGCGGGACCGTGTCGGCAATGTAAAGGCGCGGAGAATCATCGAGAGTAATGACCAAATGGTGAAGGCCTGTATCATTAAAGATGCGGAAGTACAGGGACCGGGCGTCGAGCTGATAGATTTTAGATATCTGGCCGCCTTGGAGAATGTCCGCCAGTTCGTTGGTAATGCAGTGTAATGTGATACCGTCTAAGTTCATAGAAGTACCTCCTTATCTGGTACACTAAAAAATTCAATCCTTTTTATCATACCATGTTTGTAAAGGTCCTGTGAAGGGATATAAAAAATCCCCTTCAGAAAAGAAGGGGCGGATGAGGGAAAATCACCATTCACACCATGCCGAAATCGCTGTTATGAATAGACAGAGTATCGTGCCGGCCGCTGTGATGGGAAGCACCCAGTCTGTCGGGAACAGCAGGGAAGAACAAAGATAGATGATGACACCTACGATGGGGACGGCCAGGAGAAGGACCAAAATTAAAAGGCAAATGGCGTATATCATTCCGAAGAAAGCGGCTATGCAGTCCAGCAAGGGGGAAAAATTCGGGTAATGTTTGCTCATAAGGCAGACCTCCTGACGCAAGGCAGGGAGATGAAAGGCAGAAATCAGCTCCGTCAGATAGAATGGTTCTTAACGAAAATCTGGGATAGGTCGAATTCACTCTTTTCTTTACTTTATTGTAGCAAACGGGCGGAGAAAGGCAAGGGGCTGTGCCGGAAAATCGGCTGTGTAGCAGCTTTCTGTAAGGGCGATGAAAGACGGGCATACGGTGGCATCGATATAAAAAATTTGCAATATGGACGCCGGATAGGCTATAATGAGGTATTGAATAGGTTATTAAGGGGGTTCTAACATGCGAAGTATGACTGGTTTTGGCAGGGGAACCGGCAATGACGGCAAACTGGCTGTTACCATTGAAATGCGGGCAGTGAACCAACGTTTTTTGGAATTGAATATACGGATGCCCCATGCGTACCTGGCTTTGGAAGACCGCCTGCGCAGCGGCATTAAAGCCGTCTTGAAGCGGGGCAAGGTCGATGTCTTTGTGACCGTTCAAGACCTCTCGCCGGCAGCGCCGGAAATCCATATTGACGATGCTGCACTGGGCGCCGTTAAGACGGCCCTTGAAGGAGCCAAGAATCGCTTTTTTGACGGTAGTCCCGTCGGCTTGGGTGAGGTCATGGCCCTGACCAAAGATTGGTTCGTCCAAACGCCGCCGGCTATCGATGCCGATGCCAGCTGGCCGCCCTTTGAAGCGGCTTTGCAGGGCGCCTTAGACAGCATGGTTGCCATGCGCCTTCGCGAAGGGGCCAACATCGGTCGGGATTTGCTGTCCCGGTCGGCTGTCATGAAAGGCCTCGTCGAAGAAATTGCCGGTCGTAAGGATGCCATGACGGCGGCTTATCAAGAGCGGCTGGAAAAGAAAATTCGCCAGCTCATCGATAAGGCGCAGGCGCCCGTGCCCGACGAAGACCGACTCTTGCAGGAAGTGGCCATGTATTCTGATAAGGTCGACGTGACAGAAGAAGTCGTCCGTTTTGAAAGCCATTTGAATCAGCTTCACACCATGCTTCAAAGTGACGGTGAAGTCGGTCGAAAACTCGATTTCCTCATTCAGGAAATGAACCGCGAAGCCAATACCATCGGCTCCAAGGCCGGTGATTTAGCCGTCACGGAGTCGGTGCTGCAGCTTAAAAATGAAATTGAAAAAATCCGCGAACAGGTGCAGAATATCGAATGATGAACTTCAATTTATTAAATATCGGCTTCGGCAATGTCGTCATGGGGGATAAGGTCGTAGCCATGATCAGCCCGGAGTCGGCTCCAATCAAGCGCCTTATCCAAGATGCCCGAGACGGAAACAACCTCATCGATGCGACCTTTGGCCGCAAGACGCGGTCCGTCATCGTCATGGATAACGGCTGGATCATCTTGTCGGCTCTTCAGCCGGAAACCATTTCCCACCGTATCGTATCGGCAGGCAGTGATGCTGATGCCATCGATGCAGCGGAAGAAGAAAGGGAGTAATACTATGAATGATTCCGGACTGCTCATCGTTGTATCCGGCCCGTCCGGAGCCGGGAAGGGGACGATTTGCGCGGCCCTGCGCAAACAGTTTCCCAATATCCAATATTCTATTTCCATGACAACCCGTCAGCCTCGACCGGGAGAAGTCGACGGAGTCAATTATTATTTCTCAGACAATGCCCGTTTTGAACAACTGCTCTCAGAAGATGCTTTTTTGGAGCACGCTAAGGTCTACGATCATTATTACGGTACGCCGAAAAAATACGTCTACCAAATGCTGGACGAAGGGCAGCACGTCATGCTGGAAATCGATATCCAAGGGGCCATGCAGGTCAAGGAACGCTATCCCAAGGGCATCTTTATTTACATCGTGCCGCCCAGCCGTTCTGTCTTGGAACACCGACTGCGCAGCCGCCAGACCGATAGCGAGGAGGTTATTGACGGCCGCTTGTCCAAAGCTCGCGAAGAGCTCGACTGGATCGACCGCTATGACTATGTCATCGTCAATGACGATTTGGAAACCGCCATCGATGAAGCGGCATCGATCATAAAAGCCGAACAGTGTAAAGTCATGCGCAATGCTAAAAACATTGCCCATACGAAAGAATTGTATAAATGATTAGGAGAGATGAACTATGTTAATTAAACCGACCCTTGAATCTTTGATGCAGAAAGTAGACAGCAAATATACACTGGTTACCTTGGCTGCCAAACGGGCTCGTGAATTGACCGACCACGATGAAGCCTTGGTCAATGTCGATACGAACAAAGTCGTTTCCATCGCCATGGAAGAAATCGACCAGAATAAGATTACTTATGAAGCCCCTCGCGACGGCATTAAATGACACGGAGGTACTTGCCATGAGTTTGGAAGGGAAAAAGATTGTCCTTGGCATTACGGGCGGTATTGCAGCCTTTAAGGCCGCATCCGTTGCCAGTCAACTTCGGAAGTCAGGAGCTGAAGTCAAGTGTATCATGACGGCCCATGCAACGGAGTTGATTACGCCGCTGACGCTGCGGGAAATCTCAGGAAATCCCGTTGCCGTTTCCATGTTTGAAGATGTTCCTGAATTCAACGTCGAACACATTGCCCTGGCCCGCTGGGCCGACGTCCTGGTCATTGCACCGGCGACGGCCAATATCATCGGTAAGATCGCCAATGGCATTGCCGACGATATGCTGACGACGACAGTCATGGCAACGACAGCGCCGGTTCTGATGGCTCCGGCTATGAACAGCAATATGTATTTGAACCCCATTACCCAGGATAATATGGCTAAGCTGAAAAAATTCGGCTATCATCTCATCGAACCGGACAGCGGATACCTGGCCTGCGGCATCACCGGCATCGGCCGCCTGCCCGACCCGGACGTCATCGTCGATTACATCGAATTGCTGGCCTGTAAAAATGACCTGCTCAAGGGGAAGAAAGTCATTGTTACGGCCGGCGGCACGCGGGAACCCATCGACCCGGTCCGCTTCATCGGCAATCATTCCAGCGGCCGCATGGGCTTTGCTATTGCCAAAGCGGCGGTTGCTGCCGGGGCCGAAGTTACTCTGGTTGCCGGTACGACGGACAACTTGAAAACTCCTGTCGGCCTTGCACGGCGCATCGACGTCGGCAGTACCAGGGACATGAAAGCGGCTGTCGAATCGTATTATGACGACTGCGACTTGGTCATTAAAGCCGCGGCCGTTGCCGATTATCGTTCGGCTCATCCGGCGGAAAATAAGATCAAGAAAAATGACGATGTCTTGACCCTTGAAATGGCTAAGAATCCTGACATCCTCTATGGTCTTGGCCAGCGTAAAACCCATCAGGTCCTGGTCGGTTTTGCCGCTGAGACGACGAATGTCATCGAATACGGTACCAAGAAACTTCAGAAAAAGAATCTCGATATGCTCGTAGCCAACGATGTCAGCGCCGAAGGTGCCGGCTTCCAGGGGACGACCAATATTGCCACCTTGCTGTTTCCGGACGGCTCTTCAGAGACCTTGGAAAAGATGGCAAAAGATGAACTGGCTTCCATTATCGTAGCTCGGGCAGCTGCGATTATCAAAGCTAAAACTTCCAAACAAAAGGCATAACGAAAGGCCATCCCGACCGGTTGGGATGGCCTTTTTTTTGACAGTATAAAAAATATACCCAGATCAGTTTATCCGTAGTAAATATATAAAAAGTGCGTTCTTTTCGTTTTGAAAATCTTATGGTATACTTAAATCGTCAAGATTTAAATGATACAAATAATCAAGATAATGAAACATATACTATGACATGGAAAGGATGATTCCCATGAAGATTGCTGCAGCCGATATTTTAAAAGCCTTTAACTTCAGACACGCTACGAAGAGTTTCGATGCCTCGAAAAAGGTATCCGACGCCGACTTCAACACCATTTTGGAAGCCGGCCGTTTATCGCCGAGCTCCTTTGGCTTTGAACCGTGGAAGTTTTTAGTCATTGAACGCCAGGACATTAAGGATAAATTATTTCCCATCGCCTGGGGCGCCCAGAACAGCTTGAAAGGGGCCAGTCACTTCGTAATCCTGCTGGCTCGCAAGAAAGTCGATACCTTGTACAGCTCTCCTTACATCACCCACATCATGCGCGACGTACAGCATTTGCCGGAAGAGGCGGAGCAGGGGAGAAAAGCTGCTTTTGAGGCCTTCCAGAAAGACGATTTCAACTTACTGGAAAGCGACCGGGCCATCTTTGACTGGGCCAGCAAACAGACCTACTTGGCACTGGCCAACATGCTGACGACGGCAGCCATGCTCGGCGTCGATTCCTGCCCCATTGAAGGCTTTAATCGGAGCAAGGTAGAAGCCATGCTGGCCGATGAAGGCCTTCTCGACACGGAACACTTCGGCGTTTCGGTTATGGCCGGCTTTGGCTATCGCAACGAAGAACCCCATGCCAAGACGCGGCAGGCCATGGAAGATGTCGTTACCTGGGTAAAATAAGGTACCTATTCCTCAAAGGCATAAAAAACGGCAAGAAATGCAGACGATATCTGCCATTTCTTGCCGCTTTTGGTTATGCTTTTTTGGCATATTCTACGACGGCTTTGGCAAAGCCGTTTAAATTTGTCGTCTTGATGGGAAGGCAGGGGCAGCCCATGTCTCTGGCGGCGGCCATGGCCCATTTGACCAGATCGGTCTGGCCTTCACTCAAGTTGATGACTAAGAGGGTGGAAGCCCGCAGGATTCGGTCGTCGCCGGTATAGCCGCTGAGGACGGCAGCCGTCGGGAAGCGGCGTTTTATCCGGCCCTGCCATTCCGGCGTACCGCCGGCCAAGGCGATTTGGCGTCCGGCCAGGAAGCGGTCCAGGCTGTGTGTATAGTCACGCTGGGTCATGAAGGACGGCAGTTCGAGGCCGCGGTCTTCGGAAGGACGCTTGGCTTTTTTTTGTGTTGCAGCGGAGTTGTCCGTAGTCTGCGGGGCGGTTGCCGGTTCGGCCGTTTTCCCCGGCTTTTCTGTGGCGGTCCGTTCTGCTGTTTTTATCGGTTCCGCAGAGGTTGGCCCATCGCCGGATGCCGCGGGAGCCGGCGATGTTTCTGAAACTGATGGTTGTGTCGGCGCTGTCGGTTTTTCCGGTGATGCTGTTTTTTTCGGTTCCGTCGCCCGGGCCGGTGCCGCCGAGGCTGTCGGATCCGCTGCTTTCGAAGGTGACGGGGCGTCTGATTTCACCGGAGTCGAGGCGGTTATCGGCGCTGACGGGTTTACGGCTGCATCGGCCTTCGGTACGGCTGCCGAGCTTGTCCTTTCGGGTGCTGAAGCAACTTTTTTTGCCAATTCGGGGTTGGCTTCGTATTTTCTAAGGGTCTGACGCAGGGTCAACAGATCCGATACCTGAATGGCGGCTTTTTCCTTGATCCGTTCCGTGTACTCTTCCTGTTGGCGGAGGGTCGCTTCATAGTGCTGAAGATCTTCTTGGCGGCCGTTTCGTTCGTCCTCCAGTTCCTGACGCAGCCGTTCCAGTTCAGAAAGAACGGTTTTGCGGTTTTGCGATTCGAGACGAAGCCTCAGGAGTTCTTCCCGATCGGCTTCCATTTGAGCTTTTTCCTGGCGCAGCTGAAGGAGTTCTTCTCGTTCTTCGCCGGCAATCATGGCCGGTGTCTTTTCGGCGTCCGCCCGGCTGTCATCGATCCAGGGACCGTCGTAGATAGCCATTAAGTAGATGCCTAAGGATTGGGCGGCCATGTGTTTGGCTTGTTGGATATCTTCAAAGACATCGCTCAACCCGACGAGTTCATCGTCGGTCTTCAACATTAAGAGGTCGATCATGCCCATGTAGGAATCGTCGCCTGTCGTCTGGGCTGTGGCATAGCGTTCCAGACGAATCGTACCGGCATAGATTTCAGTGGCATTTCGTTTTGATGCATAATAGGTATTGATGAGGAGACGGTCCGGCGTCCGTTCGTATATCCGCAGAATCATGGCTTCTTCCCGCTCCGTGCCGTTATAGCGGATGAAGGCCAGGCTTTCTCGCTGGAGTAAGGTGTTTACCAATCCTTGCGTACGATACCATTTATCCCAGATCTCTACGCGCTTGGCCAAACGCAGATCTGCCGTTTTACAGTGGGTGGCAAAGTCAAAATAAGGGTCGTTGAAAAATATATCTCTTGGCCGCAATTTGGTCATCATAATCATCCTTTCTTTCTATCTATTCATTATAACGTTTTCTGTAACGGATGTAAAAAAATATTCTTCAGGAAGTGCGGAGGCGAACAGGTACGTCGGAATTTTTTTTAGAAGGACAGAACTCATGTTTGCTATACCAAAAAAGAACTTGCAAAATAGAGGGGTTTGAATTATAATGAACCAGTAAATCAAATAAAGAACCATCAAGAGACGACGGAGGGACTGGCCCTATGATGTCGCAGCAACCTTCATAAGTGAAAGGTGCTAATTCCAGCAGTCTTATACTGGCAGATGGGGATTGGAAGCCCCTCTCATGACAGTCATGAATGAGGGGAATTTTTTTTAAGGAGGAAACCTCATGGTGAAAAATCGTGAATTCTTTACATCTGAATCCGTAACCGAAGGGCATCCGGATAAAATGGCTGACCAAATTTCTGACAGCATTTTGGATGCCATTCTTGCAAAAGATAAAAATGCCCGCGTTGCTTGTGAAACTTTAGTGACCACCGGGATGGTCCACGTCGTCGGTGAAATTTCGACGACGTGCTATGTCGATATTCCGCACATCGTTCGTGAAACGATTCGTTCCATCGGTTATACCCGTGCGAAATACGGCTTTGACTGCGATACTTGCGGCGTCTTGGTATCCCTCGATGAACAGTCGCCGGATATCGCCATGGGCGTCGACGATGCACTCGAAAAGAAGGAAGGCAATACGGACCAGTTCGACACCATCGGTGCCGGTGACCAGGGGATGATGTTCGGCTATGCCACGAATGAAACGGATGACTACATGCCCCTGCCTATTTCCTTAGCGCACCGTTTGGCACGCCGCCTGGCCAGTGTTCGTAAAGACGGAACGCTCTCTTATCTCCGTCCGGACGGCAAGACCCAAGTCACCGTCGAATATGAAGACGGCAAACCGGTTCGCATCGATACCATCGTCATTTCGGCGCAGCACAGCCCGGAAATCACGCGTGAACAGATTGAAAGGGACCTCCTCGAATTCGTCATCAAACCGGAACTCCCGCAGGGCTTATTCGATGATAAGACGAAGCTCTTCATCAATCCGACGGGCCGTTTCGTCATCGGCGGTCCTCAGGGTGACTCCGGTCTGACCGGTCGTAAGATCATCGTTGATACCTATGGCGGCATGGCTCGTCACGGCGGCGGTGCTTTCTCCGGGAAGGATCCTACAAAGGTCGACCGTTCGGCCGCCTATGCAGCCCGTTACGTTGCTAAGAACGTCGTCGCTGCCGGCCTTGCCGATAAGTGCGAAATCCAGTTGGCATACGCCATCGGCGTAGCTCGCCCCGTTTCGATCCACGTTGAAACGTTTGGTACGGGCAAAGTCGACAATGAAAAAATTGTCGGACTCATTGAAAAGAATTTTGACCTTCGTCCGGCTGGCATCATCGCCATGCTCGACTTACAGCGGCCGATTTACAAACAGACTGCTGCTTATGGCCACTTCGGCCGCAACGATCTCAACCTGCCTTGGGAACAGACCGATAAAGCGGATACGCTCCGTAAAGAAGCCGGCTTATAATTGAGATGCAGAGACTGCCGCAGGGACGGCAGTCTCTTTCTGTTTTTGGGCGTATGCCCTCGGACGGCAGCGACGAACTTCGGCTGCAGCCCTGATGAGGAGGTATGTCCGTGATTGCTGAAATTATCATTAATACGACGGCCAAACGGTTACAGCAGACCTTTTCGTATACCGTGCCGGATCACCTGGCCGTTCGCGTCGGAAGCCGCGTCATCGTTCCCTTTGGCTTTCGCCGGGAAGAGGGGATTGTCGTCGCCCTCCATGAGGCGCTGGACGAATCGACTGATTTCACCTTAAAGCCCATTGAGGGCCTCCTGTCATCACAGACCGGATTTCGGGAGGAAATGATTGAAACGGCCCTTTGGATCCGCGACTACTATGTCTGTAATCTTTCCGATGCCCTGCGGTTGTTCATGATCGACAAGCGCGGCCTCGTCCGCCGGGAAGTCCTGTCCCTGGGGCCGACGCCGGCGACGACGGCAGAAGGCCGGTCGGTTCAGCTCTATGTCGCCGATAAGGGAAAGGTGGAAAAAGGAGCCCTCGGCCGTAAATTTGGTCGTGACCTCGTGTCTCGTCTCTTAGCCGAAAATGGTCTTTGCAGTGAGAGCTTTTTAAAGAATAAGATTGCCGATAAAATGGAGGACTGGCTGGCCTTTGAAAAGGATGACCTCGATGGTACCCTTCACGGCCGGCCTAAACAGCAGGCCTTATTGGCGGAACTGAAGGAAAAGAAAACGGCGCCGGCTGCCTACTTCCAGTCAAAGGGCTATACGCGTGACCTCATGCGCCGCCTGGCTGCGACGGGCCTTGCCCGTTGGGAGCAGCATCCGGCAGGGACGACAAACATCCTGCCGACGCTTGAACCGGATGAAGCCCTGCCGCTGACGGCGGAACAAAAAGATGCCCTCCATGTGATCGAAGGCGATGAAGGCGGAAAAACCTACGTCCTCCATGGCATTACGGGCAGCGGCAAGACAGAAATCTACATGCAGCTTGCCGAGAAAGTACTGGCTAAGGGACAGCAGGTCATCGTCTTAGTGCCGGAAATCGCCTTGACCGGTCAAATCGTGCGCCGCTTCCTGCGCCGTTTCGGCGACGATGTCGTCGTCATGCACAGCCAATTGTCTCAAGGCGAAAAACGAAATAACTGGCTGCGCATGCAAAACGGGACCAGTCATATCTGTATCGGTGCCCGATCGGCCGTCTTTTCGGCGGCCCGGTCCATCGGCCTGTTCATCGTCGACGAGGCCCACGACAGCTCGTATAAGCAGGATGAGGCGCCGCGCTACCATGCCGTCGCCGTAGCCCGGAAACGAGCGGCTTACTATGGCTGTCCGGTCATCCTCGGCAGTGCGACGCCGGCCTTAGGCGATTATTATAAGGCCCTTCAAGGGGACTACGTCTTGGTGGAACTGAAGGAACGCGTCGGCCACCGCCCCTTGCCGGAAGTCACCGTTGTCGATATGAGGGAGGAATTGGCCCGCGGCAATTACCGCGTCGTGTCCGATTCCCTGTACGGACTGCTGAATGAAACCTTGGCAGCCCGTCAGCAGGCAATCATCCTCCTCAACCGGCGGGGGTATTCGACATTCATCATGTGCCGCAAATGCGGCTACGTTGTCAAATGCGATACCTGTGATGTGGCCATGGTCTATCACCGCCAGTCATCCCATTTAAAGTGCCATTACTGTGATGCCGAAAAGCCGGTGCCGACGGTTTGCCCGTCCTGCGGCAGCAAATACATTAAATTTTTTGGCAGCGGTACGGAAAAGGTGGAGCTGCAGCTCCACGAGCTCTTCCACGAGGCTCGTATCGTCCGCCTCGATCAGGATACGACGAGCCGCAAACACAGCGGCGACCGCATCATCGAAGCCTTCCGCCGCCATGAATACGATATCTTATTAGGGACGCAGATGGTCGCTAAAGGCCATGATTTTCCCGGTGTCAGTGCCGTCGGAATCTTGTCGGCCGACAGCCTGCTCAACCTGCCGGCTTACTGGGCCGGCGAGCGAACCTTTCAGCTCCTCACTCAGGCCGCCGGCCGGGCCGGCCGAGGCGACGTTCCGGGCCGCGTCGTCATGCAGACCTATGCGCCGGATCACTACGTCATCCAATGTGCAGCCCGCCAGGATTACCGCGCGTTCTATGATCAAGAAATCCAGTTTCGTAAAGAATTGGCCTATCCGCCCTTTCAGGAGATGACGAAGATCCTGGTCAGCGACAGCGACGAACAAGAAGTCTGGCGCAAGGCCAACGACGTGGCAGCGGCTCTTTCGAGCTGGAATAAGGATCACGGAGAGACGGTTATTATCATCGGTCCTTATGAAGACGTCATCAAAAAGATCCGCAATAAATATCGCTTGGTCTTGTCGCTGACGGCGGCAGACCTGGGACCGATAAAGAAAGGGATGCGTCAGCTTCCGGCCTGTTGGCAGACCGGTGTCGTCATCGATGTCGACCCGTCGATGTAGCAGATTTTTAACTTTTTTTAAACATTTTTGACATAAAAGCCTGTGTGATGCCACACAGGCTTCGCTTTTTGCAGGGCTTTGCCGGGTCATAGAAAAGGGAAGCATCGCTGCCCCGGGCCTTGTATGAATCTGATATAATAGAAGGGGAAGGATTCTCTTTCTCACTCTTGGTGACGGTTAATTTGAATTCTTACAGTAGCCTTTTGGCTCTTTTTCCGCTATAATAAGACGGATAAGCGTTTTACTATAACAATGAGGTGAAAGATATATGGCATTACTCAAAATCATAAAAGCCGGAGATCCCGTCCTGAAAGCGACGGCAAAACCGGTTGCAAAAGTGAATAAACATATAAAGAAAATTCTCGATGACATGGCCGAAACGATGTATGCAGCCGACGGCGTCGGCTTGGCGGCGCCCCAGGTCAATGAATCGTTGCAGCTCATCGTCCTCGATGACGGCAACGGATTGATTGAACTCATCAATCCGGAAATCCTTGAAATGTCGGAAGAAACGAACATCGATACGGAAGGCTGCCTGAGCGTTCCTGGCTATTACGGTAAAGTTCAGCGGGCTTCTAAAATTAAGGTCCGTTCCTTGACGCGCCACGGCAAGACGGTCATTTATGAACCGGAAGGCTTTTTGGCCCGTATCTTCCAGCATGAAATGGATCATCTCTACGGCCATTTATTTATTGAAAAAGCGACGGATTTACAGAAAGTAGGGGAATAATGGAGAGCTTACGCATCGTATTCATGGGAACGCCTGATTTTTCAGTTCCGGCCTTAGCACGTTTGGCCCAATCGCAGCATGACGTGGCAGCCGTCTATACCCAGCCGGATAAACAGCGGGGACGAGGGAAGAAGGTGACCTTTTCGCCGGTGAAGGAAAAAGCCGTCGAACTCGGGATTCCCGTGTTCCAACCCGATTCTATGCGAAGCGATGAAGTTATTTCTGAACTGAAAAGCCTTTCTCCGGACGTCATCATCGTCATTGCTTACGGCAAGATTTTGCCCAAGGCCGTTCTCGATATCCCAAAATACGGCTGCCTCAACGTTCACGGCTCCCTCTTGCCGAAGTATCGAGGAGCTGCGCCCATCCAGTATGCCATCAAAGAAGGCGAAGCTGAAAGCGGCGTTACCATCATGCTCCTCGACGAAGGGATGGATACGGGGAAGATGCTGAAAAAAGCCGTCATCCCTTTAGACGCCAAGGAAACGACGGGCACCTTGTTCGATAAACTGGCCTCTCTGGGGGCCTCAACCTTGATGACCGTCGTCGACGACCTGGATAACTATGAACGAAATGCCGTCGCCCAGGATGAAAGTCAGGCCACGTATACGGCGAAGATCACAAAAGAAGAAGCGGCCCTCGATTGGACGGCTGATGCCGTCGTCTTAGAACGGTTGATCCGGACCTTAGATCCGCATCCCGGTGCCTATACGGTGTGCCGCGACGGAAAACGGCTGAAAATATGGTCCGCCGACGTCGTCGAAGGGGCGGATGCCGTGCCGGGAACGGTCATTGCCGTGACTAAAAAATCCTTTACCGTCCAGACCGGAAAGGGCGCTCTTCGCATTACTGAAGTTCAGCCGGAAAGCCGCAAGCGTCTGATGGCGGCCCAGTATCTGCAAGGGGTTACGCTGACCGTCGGAGAACCGTTATAACCGGCATGCCGCATGCATGGCCATACGTTTTATTTAGGAGGATTCATGAACGTACGTGAAATTGCCTTTCAAAGCCTGCTGACCATTTGCAGGGATGAAGGGTATAGTAATATCGTCGTCTCGAAGGCGATACAGGCCCATAAATTTTCTGATCGGGATCGGAGATTTTATACGGAACTTGTTTATGGGACCCTGCGCTGTCTTAATTATTTGGACTGGATCATTTCCCAGCTTAGTACGCGCAAATTAAATAAGCTCGATCCGGTTTGCCTGGCCATCGTCCGCTTGGGGCTCTATCAGATTTTTGGCATGGATAAGGTGCCTGAATCGGCAGCCTGCAACGAGTCGGTCAAGATGGCGACGAAGTTTGGCAATAAGGGCATGGCAAAATTCGTCAATGCCATGCTGCGAAACAGCATTCGCAACCGCAATTCCTTCGTCATTCCGGATAAGGAAAAGGATATGACAGCCTACTTGGCCTTGACGTATCATCAGCAGGACTGGCTCATTCGCCGTTGGCTGAAAGATTACGGCCCGGAGGAAACGGAACAGCTTTGTCAGTATTTCGATACCATCCCGCCTCTGTGTCTTCGGGCCAATACGACCCGTACCAGTCGGGATGAGCTTCTTAAAGACCTCACCGAACAAGGGATTCAGGCTCGTCCGACGCCGGTTTCGCCGGACGGTATCTACATCGACGGTCACTTGGGGATCCACGAACTGGAGTGCCTTAAAGACGGGCGGGCCATCATTCAAGACGAACCGTCTCAGCTCGTCGCCCATATCGTCGACCCTCAACCCCATGAACTGGTCCTCGATGTCTGCGCTGCTCCCGGCGGAAAGACGACCCATTTAGCGGCTATCGGCGGTCCGTCGTGTATCGTCTACGGCGGCGACATCCATGAACATAAATTGAAATTGATTGACTATAATGCCCAAAAATTAGGCCTTAAAAACGTCCGCACCCTCTTGCAGAATGCCTGCACCATCGGTCAGAAGTACGGCGGTCGGGCAGACCGCGTCTTGATCGATGCGCCTTGTTCCGGTCTCGGAGTCCTGCGCCACAAGATCGACCTTCGCTGGCGCAAGCAGTTGAGCGATCTTCGTACTTTACCGGCCCTGCAGCGTCGCATTTTGGAAAGTGCGTCTCAGTGCGTGAAGCCCGGCGGCGTTTTGGTATACAGTACGTGTACTCTGAATGATGACGAAAACAGCGGCATCGTCAACGAATTTCTACAGAAGCATCCGGAGTTTCATGTTGAAAACGCTGCGGAGAAACTGGCCGTTCCGGGACATGAAGGCCCCTTTATCCAGCTTCTTCCTCAGCGTGACGGCATGGACGGGTTCTTCATTGCTCGCATGAAGAAGGAGTCTTGATATGATGAATCTATTCGATATGACAAAAAAAGACCTGCAGGACTTCCTCGTCGCCCAAGGGATGAAAAAATTCCGGGCCGATCAGATTTTTCATTATATATATAAGCAGTCGGTTTTTTCCTGGGATGACATGGTGCTCCTTCCGCAAAAGGATCGGGACCTTTTAAAAGAAGTCCTGCCTATTCAGATGCCCGACGTCGTGTCGCGCCTTGATGCACCGGACGGACGGACCGTTAAATTGCTTTTGCGCCTTAACGACGGGCAGACCGTTGAAACGGTGCTCATGATGCACGATTACGGAAATTCGATCTGCGTTTCGTCGCAGGTCGGCTGTGCCGTCAACTGTGCCTTCTGTGCTTCGGCGAAAAACGGTTTTGTCCGCAATCTGTCGGCTGGAGAGATGGTGGCGCAGTTATTGGCGTTCCGTCAACACGTGACACCGGAGCTGCACTCCATCGTCATCATGGGGACGGGAGAACCGCTGCTCAATTACGACAATGTCATCGCCTTCATGAAGCTCATCCACGAAAAGGATACCCTCTACTTAGGCTATCGCAATATGACCTTGTCGACGTCGGGCATCGTGCCTAAGATGTACCAATTGGCGAAAGAAGGGATGCCCATTACGTTGGCCGTATCCCTCCACGCTCCCAATGATGCTCTTCGTCGTCGTATCATGCCGATTACCGACAAGTATCCCCTCGATGCCGTCTTGACGGCGGCCCATCATTATTTTGAAGAGACAGGCCGGAAGGTTACCTATGAATATATTCTCATCAAAAATCTGACCTGCACCCATTCTTGTGCCAAAGAATTGGCCCGCCTTTTCAGTGGTAAAAATATTCTCATCAATGCCATTCCCATTAATGACAACTATGACGTCGGTCTCTATCGGCCTGATGATAAGTCAATCAGTGAATTCGTTACCTACCTCCAGCGCCACGGCGTGCCGGTCACGCTGCGCCGGGAAATGGGCAGCAAGATTCAGGCGGCCTGCGGCCAGCTGCGTATAAAACGTGAAAATATTTGACAGGTGACAGGGAATATGATATGAATTAATGTGTACCTATAACGAAACACCGTGAGAGGACGTGAGAATTTGGGCACATACGGTGAATCCAAAATCGGCCTGGTTCGGAAAGTAAATGAAGATTCTTTTTATATCAGCCATGAGCGAAACGTGCTGGCCGTAGCCGACGGTATGGGCGGCTACGTCGGCGGCGAAATCGCCAGTAAGACGGCGGTAGAAGCCATTGCTTACTATTTTAAGAACTTTAATTATGCGGCACCGGTGCAGCTGGAAAAGGCAATTCAGTATGCCAATTCCAGTATCATCAGCAAAACCTTGATCGACCCGTCCCTAAAGGGAATGGGGACGACCGTTTCCATGGTGACCCTGGCCCGGCATATGGCCTTTTGGGGCCACGTCGGAGACAGCCGCATCTATCTATACCGGGAAGGAGTCTTTTCACAGATTTCTGTCGATCATACGATTGTTCAGGTTTTACTCGATAAAGGTAAGATTACAGAAGAAGAAGCGCTGGATCATCCGCAGCGCCATGTACTGACCAGAGCGGTCGGTGTCGACTCCAATCTCATCGTCGATACCGGGGCTTTTGAAGTACAGCCGAATGACCGTATTCTGATTTGTTCCGACGGCTTGACCTCTTTCATTGGCAAGCCGGAACTTTGCGATGCCATCGGCGACTACGGCCGGACAGAACGGGAGATCATCAACGATCTCTTTGACCAGGTCTATGAAAATGGGGCCAAGGACAATGTCACGGCAATTTTAACAACCATATAATCGGGAACGACTATGAAAGTGGTGGAATAGTTAAAAATGATTGGTCATATCTTAGACAATAGATACAAGATATTGGAAAAAGTAGGCACAGGCGGCATGGCCAGCGTATATAAGGCCCAGGATATTCTCCTGGATCGTATCGTCGCAGTCAAGGTGCTTCATGCAAAATACGGCGACGACCACGATTTTGTCGTTCGTTTTCGGCAGGAAGCGCAAGCGGCTGCTAAATTGTCCCATCCCAATATCGTCAATATATACGACGTCGGCTACGATGAAAATGTCCATTACATCGTCATGGAGTTTGTACGCGGCGAGACGTTGAAAGAGTATATCGAAAAACACGGCCATTTGCCGATCAATACGTCGATACAGATTGCTTTCAATATCGGCGAAGCCCTTGAAAACGCACATGCTAACGGCATCGTCCACTGCGATATTAAGCCCCATAACATTCTGGTGACTGAAACGGGGCGTATTAAGGTCGCAGATTTTGGCATTGCCCGGGCTGTCAATTCCGTGGAAAACAGCGATCGCACCGTTCTCGGTTCGGTTCATTATTTTTCACCGGAACAGGCCAGCGGCGGCCATATTGATGAGCGGACGGATATCTATTCCCTCGGCGTCGTCATGTATGAAATGATGACCGGCATCGTGCCTTTCGAAGGGGATACAGCTATCAGCATTGCCTTGAAGCACGTTCAGGACGACATTCCCCTGCCGACGAAGTACAATCGCCGCATTCCCCGGCTGGTCGAACAGGTAATCCTAAAGGCCATGTCCAAGAATCCCGACGACCGCTTTCAGTCGATTGGCGAGATGATGTCTGAACTTCGCTTGTCTCAGGGCTTTATCAACACCAATGGTGCCCGTCCGATTATCAGTAAGGGGACGTATAACTTTGGGACTCAAAAAATCCAGCCCATAAAGGAAAAAGAGCTGCCTGAAGAAGCGCCGAAAAAGAAGAAGAATATTTTTACTCGTTTCATGGATTCTATCAGTAATCATTCCCAAAAGACGATCATCATCGGTATGCTCGGTGTTTTTCTCGTCGCCTTCGTATGGGCCTTCTTTTCCTTTGGTAATTTTTGGAGCACTGAAGATATTACGGTTCCGAACGTAACGGGGAAACAGGTGGAAATCGCCCGAAAAATCCTCAAGGATAAAAAACTTGACGTATCGGTCAAGGAGGTAGAAAGCGAGGAAGTCCCTGTTGGCGAAGTCGTCGCCCAGACGCCGTCAGGCGGTGCCGTCGTCAAGGCCAACCGAACGATTTACCTGACCGTCAGTAAGGGCAATAAGGGTGAGCAGGTCTTAATGCCGGATCTGAGGAGCCTGACACTGGAAGAGGCTGAAAGCAAGTTGAAAGAAATCGGCTTGTCCGTCGGCAAGGTAACCTATAAGGAAAGTGCTCAGTATGCCGACGGGACGATCATCAGTCAGAGCCCGGCGTCGCCGAAGAAAGTTGACAAGGGGACGAAGGTCAACCTCGTCGTCTGCCGCAAGAGCGAGGCTGAAAAGGCTGCTGAAGCGGCTAACGAAGCTCCGAATACAAGCGGCATGACCCTCGAAGAGGCGGAAAAAGCCTTGGAAAGCGCCGGCTACTCCGTCGGCTCCGTCGCCAACCTCGATGCTTCGAAAGACAGCTCTCAGGCCGTCGTTACGGCTCAGGCCGCAGGAGACGGCAAAGTGGTCAATCTGACTGTCGAATATCCCGGCAGCCAAAATTCGCAGTCGACCGGCTCGGACGGCAGCGCCAATAACCAGGAACCGGCCGGTACGCCGCACTACGGAACGGTCAATATCAGTGTTCCTGCCGGCGCTTCGAACCAGCACGTTCAAATCGTCGTGTCCGATGATAATGGTTCGCGCGTCGTCTACGACCGCAATCAATCCGGCGGCGACAACATTTCAAAGAGCGTCAGTGGGACCGGTAAGACCCGGGTCAAAGTCTATATCAATAATTCGCTGGTACAGGATCAATATATCTAAGGAGGAACATGACAAAAGGACGCGTCATCAAGAACTATAATGGCTATTATTACGTCGATGTCGGCAGAGACAATCTCGTCGAATGCCGGCGTCGGGGCAAACTGCTCAAGGCGAAAATCTTAGTCGGTGATGAACTGGAAATTACGGAACTGGAGAATGACAAGGGCGTCATCGAAGCTCAGCTGCCTCGGCGGAATCAAATCCGCCGGCCGGCGGTGGCTAACCTTGATCAATTGATGGTCATCATGGCAGCCCAGTCACCGGATCCGAACCGTTTTCTCATCGACAAGATGCTCATGACCTGTGAATACAGCGGCATTCGGCCCATACTCTGCTTCAATAAATGTGATCTCGACCGGAACTTGGCTGAAAGCTACCGGGATTTCTACGAGCGCTGCGGATACGATGTCTACCTCGTGTCGGCTCGTACCGGAGAAGGTCTCGACGAGCTCTATGAACGGTTGCCGCAGAAAGTAACGGCCTTTGCCGGCCCGTCCGGCGTCGGTAAATCGAGTCTTTTGTCCCGACTTTTGGGGCGCAAGGACTTATCCATCGGAGCCGTCAGTGAGAAGATTAAACGGGGCCGCCATACGACGCGCCATTCCGAAATCATGCGCCTCGACAGCGACACCTATGTCGTCGATACGCCGGGGTTCAGCGCCCTTGATTTTGAACACCTTGATGCGCGGGACGTCCTGCCCTTATTTCCCGACATGGAGCCCTACAGCGCAGGCTGTAAGTTCTCGTCGTGCCTCCATCTGTCCGAACCGGAATGTGCCGTAAAAGAGGCTGTTGCCGACGGTCAGATTCAAAAAGAACGGTATGAAACGTACTGTAAAATCATCACCTCCATTGCAGAAAGGAAACGATAATCATGATAACGATTTGTCCCTCTATATTGTCCGCTGATTTTTCGCGGTTAGCTGAAGAAATTAAAGATGTCGAACAGAAGGGGGCCGACTGTATCCATCTCGATTTGATGGACGGCCATTTTGTCCCCAATCTCACCTTCGGCGTGCCCGTCATCAAGGCTTTGCGCCCGGTTACGAAACTTCCCTTCGATGCTCATTTGATGGTGACCAATCCCGAAGCGTATGTCGACGGCCTGGCCGATGCCGGCGTCCAATATATGACGGTTCATCAAGAAGCCTGTGTCCACTTGGACCGGGTTCTGCAGCAAATCCATGAAGCCGGGATGAAGGCCGGCGTAGCCCTCAATCCGGCGACGCCTGTATCGACCTTGTCCTGTGTTGCCGGACAATTGGACCTCATCCTTATCATGAGCGTCAATCCCGGTTTTGGCGGTCAAAAGTTCATTCCTTATAGCCTTGACAAAATCCGCCAGGCCAAGGAACTCCTCCAGAATGCAGGAAATACCGATGCTGTCATCGAAGTCGACGGCGGCATCAACGATAAGACGGCTCAGATGGTCAAAGATGCCGGCGCCACCTTCCTCGTTGCCGGCAGTGCTGTATTTGGTGCGGCTGATCGAAAAGCCGCCATTGCGTCCTTGCGATAAGGACTTGTATTTCTCCTTTTCATGTGCTAAAATCGTACATGAAAAGAAGAATAGAAATAGTCTTTGAGGCAAGGTGAGAAAGCTGGGCTTTCAATTCCTGACCGGCGGTGACAGTCCGCTAACCCGCAAGGGTTGAACCGATGAAATTTCGGTACCGACAGTACAGTCTGGATGGGAAAAGACAGACGACAGTGTCTTTTTTTGTTGTGCTCAAAGGGCTATGGAGATTTTTCATCCATAGCCTTTTTTCGTTTTCCCGCCTGCAAATCCAAGAAGAAGGGAAGGAATATATTGGAACCGGCAGAGTATATGAGAAAAGCCCTGGAACTGGCAAAATCAGCTCTGGGTTATACGACACCAAATCCGGCCGTCGGCTGCGTCATCGTCAAAGATGGTGAAATCGTCGGCACCGGCTATCACCATAAGGCCGGCACCCCTCATGCCGAAGTGTGGGCGTTGAGAGAGGCCGGGGAAAAGGCCAAGGGAGCGACGGTTTATGTGACCCTCGAACCTTGCGCCCATTACGGCCGAACACCTCCGTGTGCGCGGACGTTGGCCGAAAAGGGCGTTGGCAAGGTCGTCATGGCCATGCTCGACCCCAATCCCCGCGTCTCCGGTAAGGGAGCGGCTATCCTGCGCAAGGCCGGTATCGCCGTTGAAGTGGGCCTGTTGTCGAAAGAAGCAGCCCAGCTCAACGAAGTATTTATCAAAAACATGATGGTCCAAAAACCTTTCATTGCCGTTAAACTGGCCCAAAGCCTCGATGGCCGCACGGCATCACGGACGGGCCATTCGAAATGGATTACTAACGAATGGGCCCGAAATTACGGCCACTATCTGCGCTCCATTTACGACGGCATTTTAGTCGGCATCAACACCGTCTTGGCGGATAACCCGCTGTTGACCTGCCGTATCGAACGAGAAGGTCAGGAGGCACCGCACCAGCCGGTGCGCATCGTCCTCGATGCTAAGGGACGGACGCCGCTGAAGTCCCTGGTCGTAACCGATAAGACGACGCCTACCATCGTCATGACGACGTCGGCCTGCCCCGTTGAAAAGATGAAGGCTTTAAAAAATGCCGGCGTTCGGGTCATTTTGGCACCTCTACTTCAAGACAATCAGTCCATCAACCTTCCGGAAGCCTTGAAACGACTCCATGAAGAAGGGCTGACCAGTATCCTTGTCGAAGGGGGAAGTACTGTTCAGGGCAGTTTCTTTGATGCCCGCCTCGTCGATAAAGTCTATGCCTTCATGGGCGATAAGATTATCGGCGGTGTCGGGGCCCTGCCGTCGGTCGGCGGTTATGGCGTCGATGAGCTCGATGAATGCCTGCCGCTTATCTACGATTCTGTAGAGATGCATGAAAATAACGTATTGCTTACGGCATATAATGCCAATAGGGAGGGTGCCTATGTTCACTGGCATCATTGAAGAATTAGGGGCTATTGCCCATATGGACCGCCGTCCCGACTCTATTCGGTTGACGATTGCGGCTCATAAAGTATTAGAAGGAACACAGCTCGGCGACAGTATTGCCGTCAACGGCGTCTGCCTGACCGTAACGGATTTGACGGATTCGACCTTTTCGGCTGACGTCATGCATGAAACGATGCGTCGTTCGTCGTTCAGCACGATTAAGAGCGGTTCTAAGGTTAACCTGGAACGAGCCATGCAGGTCGGAGGACGACTTGGCGGCCACATCGTCAGCGGCCACATCGACGGCGTCGGTCACGTAGCCCGCATTGCCAATGACGGCATTGCCCGGGTCATCACCATTTCCATTCCGAAAGATATGGAAATCTTCATCGTTGAAAAAGGGTCGATTACCATCGACGGCATCAGTTTGACCGTCGTTTCCGTCGGTAACAGTCAGTTCTCCGTTTCCATCATTCCCCATACGATGGCCAATACGACCCTCATGGATAAACATCCGGGAGCCATCGTCAATTTGGAAACAGATGTCATTGGGAAATACGTCCATCGATTCACAGTCGGTTCGCCTCAGTCCTCATCAGGCCTGACGTTGGACAAACTGCTGGAAAATGGATTTTAACTTCAATATATAATTTAGAATAGGAGTGTTGTTATTATGGCACACATTAAAGAAGGTCAATTAATCGGTTCTGGTGCGAAGTTTGGTATTGTCGTCGCTCGTTTCAATGAATTTATTTGCAGCAAACTGCTCGGCGGCGCCTACGATGCCCTCCATCGTCACGGCGTCAACGATGACGATATTACGACGGCCTGGGTTCCGGGAGCCTTTGAAATCCCCCTGATTGCTCAGAAAATGGCTGAATCGGGTAAATACGACGCCGTCATTTGCCTCGGTGCCGTCATCCGCGGTGCTACCAGCCACTACGACCTCGTTTGCGGCGAATCGGCTAAAGGCATTGCTCAGGCATCGCTGAAGACGGGCGTGCCCATCATGTTCGGCGTCATCACGACGGAAAACATCGAACAGGCCATCGAACGGGCCGGCACAAAAGCGGGGAACAAAGGCTTCGACGTCGCCACCGGTGCCATCGAAATGGTCAACCTCATCAAACAGTTATAAAAAGCCGGGAACATCCCGGATTGGAAAGGCTGTCCCGCCAATATCGGCAGGGCAGCCTTTTGCTGTCTGGCGTCTGTCCTGCCAATCCCTTGCGAAGTTAAGGAACCTTTGCTATAGTGAAACGAGAAAGATATTTATCGGAAGATGGGGATTATTATGACAGTCTACAGCATCTATGAAGAGCCTGTACAGCGCGTAAAAGAAGTGGTTTTGCAGCATTTCAAAGAACGAGATGTGCGCGTTTATCTCTTCGGGTCCTGGGCACGAGGAGAACAGAAGCGGAGCTCCGATATTGATATAGCCATCGATAGCCGGGACGATATTTCCTATGAAATTACGTTGCTGAGAGAACGATTGGAAGAATCTACGATTCCTCGTCACGTCGATGTGGTGGATATGCATCACGCCGGAGCCGCTTTATGCCGGCGAATTCGAGAGGAGGGCATTTTGTGGAAAGCATAACCGAACGGTATCGATTAGCCGTCAGGGCCTTGGAGAAATTTCACGAATTAGCCTCCCGTGACACCTTGAATGAAATTGAGCGGGACGCCTTGATTCAGCGGTTTGAGTTCTCTTTTGAACTGATTTGGAAATGTGCCAAGGAGCACCTCTATGTCCAAGACGGCATCGACGCCGCATCGCCGAAAAAGTGATCCGTGCCTGCCGGGAAACGGGCCTTTTGAGCGACGCAGAAGCGAAACAGGCCTTAAAAATGGTCGATGATCGGAATTTGACGACTTATACCTACGATGAGGCTTTCGTCGAAAGTTTGATGGGCCGCTTTCCTGAATACGACGCGGTCATGCATTCATGGCTGGAGAAATTGAAGTGACATGATGGCCTTGTTGAACGCTTTCATGAAACCTTACCGGTAAAAAGAGGCGGCTGTTCTTGATGTGACCCCAAAAAGTTAGACTTTTATTTCCGAGCAACCCGAAATAGTTGCTCGGAATTTTTTTATGCAGTTTGATTGGCTAGCCGATAGGAAATCGGGCTCTGCCATCCAAGCT